>JALVAQ010000021.1 GCA_027011095.1 Bacteroidales bacterium | reverse complement strand
TTGGCAACTGTTAACGATACCCTGTTGATGCCTTTACCTACAGCGAAAGCATGCAGTATCCGTTACTTAATTATGTTGACGGTGTGGCACTGGAGCGCATCAACCCCGATGCACCGACCAATGATGCCAACAACTGGCATTCAGCGGCAGAAAGTGTGGGTTTCGGCACGCCGGGATATAAAAACTCTCAATGGGTAAGTCCTGAATCCGGCCCTGACGAAATAACCGTTGAACCCGAAATATTCAGTCCCGACAACGATGGCCAAGATGATGTTATCAACATCAGTTATCATTTCGATAAGGCCGGCTACAATTTGAAGATCATTATTTACAATCAAAATGGACAGGTGGTTAAACATATGGCGGACAATGAACTTTCAGGAACTTCCGGCAGCATCAGTTGGGATGGCATTACCGATGAAAACAGCAAAGCACCCGTGGGAATTTACATTTTTTATATCCGTGCTTTCGATATGGAGGGGCATGTAAAATCGTGGAAAAAAACGGGGGTGCTGGCAACAAAGTGGTAAGCTACGGGTGAAAATGCTTAAAAATCACAGCGGCTTTTGCTTTGCCTGTAACAGTTGCCAAAGCCTGTTCATCCGCTTCTTTAATTTTTTTTACCGACTTAAATTTTCGCAACAGTTTTTGAGCGGTGGCATAACCAACTCCTTCTATTTCGGTTAACTCCGATTTTAAAGTTCCTTTATCACGCTTTTTGCGATGATGGGTAATGCCAAAGCGGTGCGCTTCATCGCGCAGCTGTTGAATAACTTTTAATGTTTCGGATGTTTTGTCGAGGTAAAGCGGCACCGGATCGTTGGGATAATACAACTCTTCCAGCTTTTTGGCAATACCTAAAACGGTAACTTTTCCTGTTAACCCCAGTTTTTTTAAACTTTTAACTGCCGACGACAACTGGCCTTTGCCGCCATCTACCACAATAAGCTGAGGCAGCGGTTTGTTTTCGCGCAGCAACCTGCCGTAACGGCGTTCGATAATCTCCTCCATGGAGGCAAAATCGTTGGCACCTTCCACCGTTTTAATGTTAAAATGACGGTACTCTTTTTTATTGGGTTTACCTTTGACAAACTGAACCATGGAGGCCACGGGGTAATCGCCCTGAAAGTTGGAGTTGTCGAAACACTCGATAACTTCGGGCGGTTCATCCATCCGAAGGTCTTTTTTCATGGTTTCCATAATACGCCGCGAATGGCGTTCAGGGTCAACCAGTTCGCGCTGCTTGTTGCGTTCCATTCTGTAAAACATGGCGTTACGGAGGCTTAAATCGAGCAGCTGCTTTTTGTCGCCTCGCTGAGGAATAACAAATTTTACATCCTGTAAGGTAACACCCGGATGAAAAGGGACAATTATTTCGTTGGCATTGCTTTCGAAACGTTGCCTGAATTCGGCCAGTGTAAGCGCAAGCACTTCCTCTTTCGATTCGTTGAGTTTCTTTTTTACCTCCACCGTATGAGCCTGAACAACAGCACCGTTGAGCACCCTCAGCCAGTTAACCCACGACAGCTCAGGCTCATCAATAATTGAGATAACATCCACATTGTTAATTTTAGGATTTACAATGGTTGACTTGCTTTTATAGTTTTCAAGAATCTCGATTTTTTCTTTCATTAGCTGCGCCTGTTCAAATTTCATGGCATCGGCATAATGGTGCATGCGTGTTTTCAGCTCTTTTATTATTTCAACAATGTTGCCTTTAATAATTGAGCGCACATGACTGATTGAGGTGTTGTAGTCGGCTTCGGTTTGTTTGCCTGTGCATGGCGCAAGGCAATTTCCTATGTGATATTCGAGGCACACTTTGTACCGGCCTTTTTTTATGTTTTTTTCCGACAGGTTTAGCTTACAGGTTCGTAACGGGTACAACTGCCTGATGATGTCCAGCAGGGTACGCATCATCTTTACCGAAGTGTAAGGGCCGTAATACTCCGAGCCGTCTTTTTGCGGGTTGCGGGTGGGAAACACACGGGGAAAGGGTTCGTTTTTAATGCATATCCACGGAAAGCTCTTGTCGTCTTTCAGTAAAATATTGTAGCGGGGCTGATACTTTTTAATGAGGTTGTTTTCCAAAAGTAGCGCATCCGATTCGCTTTCGGTTACAATAAATTTAATGTCGCTGATTTTACGAACCAGCAACCTGAGTTTTCCACTTTGATGGGTTTTTGTAAAATAGCTTGAAACTCTTTTTTTCAGATTCTTGGCTTTGCCAACATAAATTACCTTACCCTCCTTATCAAGATAACGATACACTCCCGGCTTACCCGGCAATGTTTTTATCAGGTTTTTTAAAGTGCTATTTTGTTGATTGGCTGGCAAGAATAAAACTATTTGTATTGATTTTGTGTAATACTGTTATTGAACTTGTTTAACGACTTATATTTGAACTACTGTCAACTAATAAGCCCGCTCATTTCTGCCTTCAATGTAATTAATAAACGACTGATTAACCACTTTGTTTCCGCCGGGAGTAGGGTAATCGCCGGTAAAATACCAGTCGCCCGAATGGTTGGGAATAGCCCGGTGTAAATCTTCGATGCTTTGGTAAATTACCTGTACCTCTGCATGAATATCAGGGGCAGTTACTATTTGGGCAATCTTAGCCGATATCTGTTTTGCTGTAAAAGGTTTGTAAATTTCTTTCACATAGTTCACAATCTGCTCTTTGGGAAGATGCTGCTGTGCTTTACATTTTTTGTAAACTTTGTTGATAACATCTTCCATTTTATTTTCTTTAAGCAACATAATGGCTGCTTTAAAGGCCACAAAGTCGCCAAGGCGTGCCATATCAATGCCATAGCAATCGGGATAGCGAATTTGCGGTGCCGACGAGGCGATAATAATTTTTTTCGGCCCCAGCCTGTCGAGAATTTTAATAATGCTTTGCCGCAGGGTTGTGCCGCGCACAATGGAATCGTCGAGCACCACAAGTGTATCCTGATGCTCCTTTACAACGCCGTAAGTAACATCATACACATAGCCAACAAGGTCGTCGCGCTGGTTATCCTGCGTGATAAAGGTGCGCAGTTTAACATCCTTAACCGCAATGGTATCCACACGGGGGCGATATTTTAAAATTTCATCCAGCTCTTCACGGCCAACGGGTTCATCTCTGTTTAAAATGTTTTCGGCTATTTGGCGTCCGGTGTGTTTGTTAATGCGGTCAATCATTCCCTGAAAGGCCACGGAAGCGGTGTTGGGAATAAAGGAAAAGACTGTATTTTTTAAATCGTAGTTTATCTCTTCAAGCACTGCCGGAGTGAGCAATTCACCCAGGGCTTTCCGTTCGCGATAGATGTCTTTGTCGGTTCCTCTCGAAAAATAAATTCTTTCAAACGAACAGGCTTTTAATGGAAGCGGGTCGATAAAACGCTCGTTGATAATTTCGCCGTTTTTTCTGATTACCAGGGCGTGGCCAGGTTCAATTTCGCGAATCTTTTCAATTTTTACATTCAGTGTTGTTTGAATAACAGGCCGTTCGGAAGCCACTACCACAATTTCGTCGTCGGCGTAGTAAAACGCTGGCCTTATTCCTGCCGGGTCGCGCATGGCAAAAGCATCGCCATGGCCGAGTAATCCGCCAATTACATAGCCTCCGTCCCACCGTTTGGCCGAATCTTTAAGAATAGGGTGGATTTCAATATTATCAATAATCTTGTCGGTTATCTCCTTTTTTGAGAACCCCTGTTTTCTAAAATTATAATAAAGTCGTTCATTCTCTTCATCCAAAAAATGGCCAATTTTTTCCAACACCGTAATGGTATCCGAAGTTTCAACAGGATATTGCCCCAACTCAACGAGGGTTTCAAAAAGCTCGTCGTTGTTGGTCATGTTAAAGTTACCTGCCAGCACCAGATTTTTTGTCTTCCAGTTGTTGGACCGAACCAATGGATGCAGGTTTTCAATGGAGTTTCCTCCGTAGGTACCATACCTTAAATGGCCGAGAAAAAGTTCGCCGGTAAAGCCCTCGTTGTTTTTCAGCCAGTTGACATCTTTCAATCGTCTGGGGTTATCTTCGCCAATTTGAAGAAGCCTGTCGTAAACGGAATTAAAAATATCTTTAATGGGTGTAACACTATTTGAACGAACCCTGTCGATGTACCGTTTTCCCGGCGGTAAATCAAATTTTACACAGGCCATTCCGGCACCATCCTGCCCTCGGTTGTGCTGCTTTTGCATCAACAAATGTAATTTTTGAAGTCCGTAAATGGCTGTGCCGTATTTACCAAGATAATACTCCAACGGTTTTAAAAGCCTTACCATGGCAATACCGCATTCGTGTTTTATTTGCTCGCTCATTGTTTAACCCCGGAAATGTTTAATTTTGTGTTCCTTAAAACAGAACCCCTTGCTTTTTTGCTTAGCAAAGATAAAATAAATAATGATGATTGTTGTTAGAAAAGGTACACTAGACGATGCGGAAATAATAAGCGACTTTCAAATTGCCATGGCTTTGGAAACCGAGTCGCTTACTCTGGATAAATCCACGGTTTTAAAAGGTGTTAAAGCTGTTTTTGAACTTCCTGCAAAGGGGCAGTATTTTGTTGCTGTTGATAAAAACAAAGTGGTGGGGTCGTTGATGATAACCTATGAGTGGAGCGACTGGCGCAACCAATGGGTATGGTGGATTCAGTCGGTTTATATATTGCCTG
Organism: Bacteroidales bacterium; assembly: GCA_027011095.1. Taxonomy (GTDB): domain Bacteria; phylum Bacteroidota; class Bacteroidia; order Bacteroidales; family F082; genus B16-G9. The sequence goes on along the minus strand of JALVAQ010000021.1, from coordinate 9,499 downwards.
CGTTTCGTGGCAAAAAAATATTCAGTCGAATGTATAATCATATAAAAACGCTTGTTATAAACAACGATGATGTATCGGGAATACGCCTTTATGTTGATTTAACCAATAGCAATGCCCGCAAAGTTTATCAATCGTTGGGTATGAACGGAGAACATTATCAGCTGTTTGAGTGGATGAAGGGGGAGTAGCGGGGCGTACCCGGAGTTAGCAACCGTCCAAAAAATCCATCATTCATTTAACGAAGCATACGAGGTTTTAGAGGTGAGCTTGTATTTGGTTAGAAGTGTAAAGAAAAAACTTATTTTTGTAATGTTATCAACCTTGAAATAAAATATCTTTCCAATTGAAAATAGATACCGAACAATCCAACAATATCCCTGAAGCACAATCGGTAAAGCCACTGCCGTTTTTAGTAAAAGCAACGGCTTTGCTGTTAATTGTTTATGGAGTTATCGGATTTGGGTATTATTTGTTTGTACTGATTTACTCTATTGTTAACCCTCATTTTCTTGAAAATTTAACCTTTAACAAGTTTAGCGGAAATACTCTGTTCATTCCGGTAAGCATAGAGGTTTTGGTTCACGTTAGCGTATTGCTGTCGGGTTTTTTACTGCTTTATAAAAAGAAAACAGGGTTGTACTTTTACTATTTTTCCCTCTTCTTTTCGTTGTTCTATTTTATTGTAATCCACAGTTATATTAACTATGCCGAAATAATAATGGGCTTTTTGTTGCTTATTATTTTGGTTGGATACCGGTCGCGGTTAAGTGTTTCTTAAAAAGTATTGTTTTGCTTTAACTGTTCCATTATTTCGAAAACAGCGGGGCAGGTGGCGGTGTTTTTCAAGGTAACATCCAATGCCTGATAAAATCGTTTCCGGTCGGTGTGAGGGTACTCGCGGCATGCTTTTGGCCGGTATTCGTAAACCATGCAGTAGTTGTCGGGCATCAAAAAAGGGCAAGGCATCTCTTTAAAAACATAGTCGTTATCCTCGTCAAGTTTCAGGTAAGCATCAATAAATTTACCGGGTTTTAGTTTAAGATGTTTTGTCAGTCGGACAATGTCGTTATCGGTAATGCGAGGCCCCAGGGTTTTGCAGCAGTTGGCGCAGGCAAGGCAGTCAATATGGTTAAACACCTCTTGATGAAGTGCGTGAACAATGTTGTCGAGGTTTTTAGGCTTTTTCTTTTTCAGCTTTTTAACGAGCGCTTTGTTTTGAAGTTCGGCCTGTTTTGCCTTTTCGGACAGGTTTTTCAGGATGTTATCCATCTTTTCCATAAAATTGGCTATTGTTCTTGTAAAAGCGTTTTGGTGCTTAACAGTCCACAGGCGGCATCAATATCCTGACCGCGCGAAGCCCTTATGGTGGTAACAATTCCTTTGGCATTAAGCGCCTCTTTAAAGGCCATCAGACTGTTTTCGTCGGTTCCTTTTAAATCGGAACCCGGATTGGTATGAAACCTGATTAGATTGATGCGGCAGTTAATACCGTTAAGCAACCGGGCCAGCTCGTTTACGTGCCGGCGGGTATCGTTTACTCCCCCAAAAACAATGTACTCAAACGACACCCGGCGATGCCTGTCGAAGGGATATTTTTTAAGTTCTTCAATTATCTTTTTTACAGGATAGGCTTTATTAACGGGCATAATAGCCGATCGTTCCTCCTCAAAAGGATTGTGAAGGCTAACGGCCAAATGACAGGTGCTTTCATCTAAAAACCGTTTCATGGCGGGAATAATGCCAATGGTTGAGACGGTGATTTTTCGGGGATTCCAGCCATAACCCCAGTCGGAAGTTAGTATTTCAAGGCTTTTTAATACTTCGTCAAGGTTATCAAGCGGCTCACCCATGCCCATGTAAACCAGATTAGTAAGACTTTCCGATTCGGGGATGGATGCTATTTGATTAATGATTTCTTTGGCGGAAAGGTTTGCCTGAAAGCCCTGCTTGCCGGTGGCACAAAAGGAGCAGTTCATTTTACAACCCACCTGCGACGATACGCACAAAGTGTGGCGCTTGGGTTCGGGAATGTAGGCCGCTTCGATATATCCTTTGGAATCGGACTTAAAAAGATATTTTTTTGTGCCGTCAGATGAAGTTTGAACCGTACGTGGCGGGGTTAAACCAATTTCATATAAACCGGCAAGCGTGGCTCGTGCCTTTTTCGACAGGTTGGTCATTTGATCGAACGAAACGGCATGTTTTTTATAAAGCCATTCGGCCAACTGTTTGGCGGTAAATTTGGGCAGCCCTAAATCGTTAACAATTTCCTGCAGCTCCGTGAGTGTTTTTCCAAAAAGAGATTCTTTCATACTATAAATGTGTTAGGAAATCAGGTGTTCTGCTTCAGTTATCATTTTTTTGATTGCTCCTGCACTAAAATTAAGCCGGCGAAGCTCTTGCTTGTTTGATGCCAGTTCGCGACACAACACCAAATTATTTTCCAACAACAGCTCCTTATCTTTTTTTCGCAACGACTGGAGTGCTGTTACAGGGTAGAAACCGCTGCTGTCAATCCACTCGCGCAGGCTGTTTCCGATTGGATAATCCCAACTGATAACTTTAAGGCCGGCACATGCGGCAAAATCTTTTGCATCTTCGGTAAACCGGGTATTGGTAGCCACCATTCCGTAAAATTTTAATCCTTGTAAATCGTCCTGTTGTTCCCAAACGGCTTTAATGTCAAGAAAGCGCGACTGAATGTAGAGCGGAACCTTCACGTCGCTTTTTTGAGTTACACTGCTGTGAAATTTACACTCAACCATTATCTGTTCTGTCCCGTTGTTGGCAATCACATCGGTTTCGTGGGTAACACATTTGCCTTTTATTATTTGGTTTACCCGTACCCTGTAGCCACGGCTTTCGAACAAGCGGCCCAAAAACTTTTCAAACGGATAGCCCGAAGGCCCCAGGCTCATAACGGCATTCTTCAAACGATATCTGCCTGCTGTCCGTTTCGACTTGTTGCGGAGCAGGTTATAGGCTATTTGATAAATCTTTTTAGTTGAAATGTTATTGTAGAGTTTTTTCAAAACCTCCTGCTCAACAAGATTTACCTCCTCTTCGGTAGCACCTGACCGGCGGAGGGCTGTTTTTAGTTTTTCAGCATCAAAAACATCTTTTTCTCCGGTGTTTTTGGTAACTACGATGGTGTGATTTTGCTCATTCATTGCTTTCCGTTTCATTAATTACAGCCTCTTTGAATCCCTCCAAAGTATAGGCGTTGTTAACCGTGAAGTTACCTATTTGGGTGCGTCGTAAAGCAGTAAGGTAGGCGCCGTTGTTTAATGCTTCCCCAAAATCGCGTGCCAACGCCCTGATATAAGTACCCTTGCTGCTTTTAACATAAAAGTCCACAAGCGGGAGATCGATGTTAAGCAGGTTAAACTGATGAATCGTTACTTTTCGGGGTTTGATTTCACGATGTTCTTTTTTGCGTGCATGTTCGTAAGCTCTTTTACCATCAATTTTAATGGCGGAATAGATGGGTGGAACCTGTTCGATTTCGCCAAGAAATTTTTGAGCAGTTTTGAAAAGAGCTTCCTCCGAAATTGTTTCAAGATTAAAGTGCCGGTCTTCTTCGGTTTCTTTGTCAAACGATGGTGTGGTGGCTCCCAGCTTCATCTGCCCCACATACACTTTGTCCATTCCCTGGTAGGTATCAATTTGTTTGGTCATTTTTCCGGTGCAAATAATCAGCAGTCCGGTGGCCAAAGGGTCAAGTGTTCCGGCGTGGCCCACTTTAAGCTTTTTGAGGTTGTATTTTTTGCGTAAAAACGAACGGATAAAGTTTACCACATCAAACGAAGTCCATTCCAAAGGTTTGTCAATTAGCAATACCTCGCCCTGTACAAAATCGAAAGCCATTAGGAAATTGTTAAGTCAACACCAAACAGGTAAAGCAAAAGAATGATTACACCCACAATAATACGGTAGTAACCAAACAGTTTAAAGCCGTGGTTAGTTAAAAAGCTGATGAAAGACTTAATGGCCAAAAGGGCAACAATAAAGGCAACAACATTACCAAAAATGAGCAGGGAAATGTTGTCGGAAGTAATGGCTTCGTGGTTTTCGAGCAATTTATAGCCCGAAGCGGCCACCATGGTAGGTACTGCAAGAAAAAACGAAAATTCGGCGGCGGTTTTTTTATTCATTTTTTCAACCATGCCGCCAATAATGGTGGCTGCCGAACGTGAGGTACCCGGAATCATGGCCAACACCTGAAATAGCCCGATTATCAGGGCATTTTTATAGGTAACGTCATCTTTTCCTTTTTCGGCAGTTGTTTTAAACCACTTATCAACCAACACCAGAATAACGCCACCGATTATTAACATCACCGCTACCACATATATACTTTCCAAAAGCTGGTCGATGTAATCGTGAAGCAACAACCCGAAAAAAGCTGCCGGCAAAAAAGCGACAAAAAGTTTATAGTAAAATTTTAACGACTGAAAAAACCTTTTCCAGTAAAGTACCACCACCGATAATATTGCGCCAAACTGAATATTGACGATAAAAGCCTGAATAAAGTCGTTGCTTTTCATGCCTATAATTCCTTCGGTAAGAATCATGTGGCCGGTTGATGATACTGGAAGAAATTCGGTAAGCCCCTCAACAATGGCAAGAAGCAGTGCCTGAAACCAAGTCATAATAATAATGATTGTTTAAAATTACTTTTTAGGAGCCGGCCGTTTTAAAACAGCCCACATTTCAACCACAAATCCGGCAATTAACAACAGGGGAGCAACCGTAAGCCGTTGTGCATCGAAAATAGATTTGTTAAACACGTTGGGATTGTCAGAACCTCCGCCAATCATAAGTATAAATCCCAACGCCAAAAGAACCAATCCTAAAAATAAGAATTTATAATTTTCTTTATGGAAGGGAAATAAATCGTCGGTGTTTTGGTTTTTGGGTTTTGTTTCTTTTTTCTTCATTATATTAAACTTAAGTTGCCAATGAATAACTAACGTGATGCTTTGTGAAAAATTTTTTCAAAAGTAATAGAAATCTGCCAAACTACCCATAAAGTTGATCAGAACCTGCTTTTAAATACCGCGTAACGGCCATCCATGTTGAAACAGACGATATGGCAACACCCAAAATAATTACCGAAATGTAAAGTACCAACATGGTAACGCGGTCTTCCAACAATTGAAGTTCGGGAATATTATCCTTTAACAGCGTTGTTACGCCGCTAAGTAACAGCAGGGCCAATAATGCGCTCAGCGCACCATGTAAAACAGAACGTTGCACAAACGGCTTACGGATAAAACCGTTGGTTGCGCCCACCAACTGCATACTTTTTATGGTATGACGTTTGGCAAAAACAGCAAGGCGAATGGTGTTGTTAATTAAAGCAACCGAAATAATGATTAATACAAGGCTGATGGCCAGTAGTATTAATCCGATACGGCGAATATTTTTATTAATTACATCCACCAACGATTTATGGTAGTAAACTTCTTTAACAATATTGTTTTTAAGCACCTTTTTTTCAATAATCTTTAAGCTGTCGGGGCTTGCCCAGTCGGCGTTAAACCTGACTTCGAGTGAAGGCAGCAGCGGATTGTTTTCTTCGCCCAAAAAGCTGATAAAATCGTTTCCCAAAGTTTTTTTCAACCGGTTGGCTGCTTCTTCTTTGGTAATATATTCGGTTGACTTAACATAATTACGGGCATCAAGTATTTTTTGAAGCCTGAAAATGTCGGCATCTTTTACCCCTTTTTTAATCACTATTTCAAAGCCAATGTTTTCTTTAATATAGCGCGACAACGAACGGGCTTGTAACAAGATAAGGCCGAGAAATCCCAAGGTAAACAGCACCAGTGTTATACTAATAATGGTTGTTACATAAGAGGCGCCAACCTGCCTTTTGGTTTGTTTTTTGTTATTAATGCCGCCCACTGATTTATTAATTAATAAACGTTATCGTTCACATTCTTTGGATGAAATTCATGATAATCGACGCTGTAGTTTTTAAATAAATCGAAACTTAGTGAAAAATAAATGATATTAGCTTTCATGCCCGCATAAGGTTTTATGGTTTCTCCATCCACTTTTTCTTCAAAATCTTCATTAAAAAAGTTTGTAAAATAGTATTTTACCTTAAGGTTTAAACCGTAAGGAAATTGAATGCCCGCAAAAGCGGTATGATAAAAAACGGGGGTTCGCTTTGAAAACCAGGCTGTAATTTTATTGTCTTGTTTTGAGCCGTTAACAAAAGTTTTTTCTTTGTAATTAAACGGAAACTCAATTTCGTATCCGCCATAAAAAAAGAATTTATCTAAGTTCCCTATTTTAATTCCCACCGGGAGGCCAAGGTTATAGGTTCTGTATTTTTTTTTGTAGGCGCTATTGTCTATATCGGGATTTCCATCAATGTAACCAACGTTTCTAACGGCGGCACCAAAAATCAGGCCTGCATTTTTTGAAAAGTCGTAGTTGCCAAAAAACTGGAAATTAAAAACCGGCGACCATCGCATGATGTTGTTTCCACTGTTTCCGTTATTGTTGATGGAAGCAAACGAAAAAATCATTTCTCCACCTGATGTTGTATAAAACTTTTGGGCTTTTACAATACCTGACAAACTGAAAATGGTGATAAAAACAAAAAAAATTATTTTTTTCATATGTACTGTTATAAAAATGGCTGTAACAAAAGTACTAAAAGCACCATTGCCACAGCCAACCTTAAAAATTATTTTTGAATATGAACATCCATTTGCGGGAACGGAATGTTGATACCTTGTTTGTTAAATTCTTTGTAAACCTGTTCGTTAAAGTCGAAAAATACGCCCCAGTAATCGGCAGCATTTACCCATGCTCTAACGGTTAAATTAACCGAGCTGTCGGCCAAAGCACCGAGGGCAACAAAGGGTTCGGGGTCGGTAAGCACTCTTTTGTCGGCTTTTAATATTCCAAGTACCACTTCTCTTGCTTTGTCGTAATCGTCGCCATAGCCAAAACCTACTGTCCAGTCAACGCGTCGTTTAGGTTCGGTACTGTAGTTGGTTAACGAGCCGGTTGACAACCCTCCATTGGGAATGATAATGGTTTTGTTGTCGGGCGTGGTTAAAATGGTTACAAAAATTTGGATCTCTTTTACAACACCAAGGTAACCTTGTGCATCAATAAGATCGCCAACTCTGAAAGGTTTAAATATCAGAATCATTACTCCGCCTGCAAAGTTTTGTAATGTGCCCGACAGCGCCATACCTACAGCAAGACCGGCAGCACCTAAAATAGCAATAAAGGAGGTCATTTCGATTCCCATCATGCCAAGAGCCACAATAAACACCAGCGTTTTAAACAGGATGCCTACCATGCTGGTTAAAAATCCCTGCAACGAAGGATCGTAGTTTTTGGCTTTTAAAAGCCTTCCAAGTTGTTTGGTAATCATCTTAGCAATCCAAAGGCCGATGATTAATACCACAATGGCACCAATCAGTTTTAAACCGTAATCGGTAATTAATGGTTGAATTTCATCCATCATTTTAGCTACATCAAAATTCATAGTTTTAAAAAATTTAAGTTATTAATTATAATAGAATTATGGCTGCAAAGGTAGTCAAATCCGTTAATTTATAAAATTTCAAAATTAATTATGTGCCAAGACAGATACCAAGCCCCAATGCCGTTTTAACCAGTGCGTTATCCATGGTAACGAGGTTTGGTTTTGAAATGGCTTCACTTAAAGGAACGGCAATAAAATCGGGATGCCGGTAAGATACCATTTTACCAAAATCGTTGTTTAACACCATTTCGAATGCTTTTACACCAAACTGTGCGGACAATACCCGGTCGTATGCCACCGGAACGCCGCCACGTTGCAGGTGTCCCAAAACAGTTTCGCGCATTTCGGGTTTAAAGCCCGCCTCTTTAAGGTCGGTCATTAATTTACGGGCAATGCCTCCCAGCATTCTGTTTTCATAGCCCGGCTCTTTGGGTTGTTCAAACACCGGCACACCTCCTTTTGGGAAAGCTCCTTCGGCGACCACCACCACAGCAAAACCACGGTCGTGATGAAAACGTTTTTCCAGTGCCTCTTTAACTTTGTTGATGTCGTAAGGGATTTCGGGAATCAGGCACACTTCGGCACCTCCGGCAACAGCGGCATTGAGGGCAATCCAACCGGCATCGCGACCCATTACCTCTAAAAAGAAAACGCGGTTATGGCTTGCAGCCGTAGTTACCAGCTTGTCAACGGCTTCGGTGGCTACCTGAACGGCTGTTTGAAAACCGAAAGTTGAGTCGGTTGAGCTTAAATCGTTGTCAATGGTTTTGGGAACCCCTATAATGTTTAACCCCTTTTGGTAAAGCTTGTTTGAAATACGTTGAGAGCCATCGCCACCAATATTTATTACCGCATCAATATTTAAATATTGCAATTTACGTATCATATCATCCGACCGGTCAACGGTTGTCCAGGTGCCATCGCTGTTTTTTACCGGCCAGGCAAACGGGCCTCCTTTGTTGGTGGTTTCAATAATGGTTCCTCCCTGAAAGTGGATGCCTGAAACGGCTTTATTATCCAGAGGGACAATTTCGGTTGGCTCCCATAATATGCCGTTAAAGGCCTGTATGCTGCCAAGCACTTCCCAATCTTTTTCCTGCGAGGCGCGATGCACTACCGCTCTTATTACTGCGTTTAATCCGGGGCAGTCGCCGCCACCGGTAGCTATTAATAATCGTTTCATGGTTTTTATTTTTTTAATACGTAATTTTTTACTTCTTCTTTTTGGCCAGAGAGGGGCTTTGGTTTTCAGGATTGAACTTCCAGGTTTCTTCCAGCTCCCAGTTGGCTCTTACATTGATAAGCTTTGCGTAATAGGTAACCTTTTCAGGCTCTTTGTTTTTGATGTAGTTACCCGGGTCCCAACGGTGATTGTTATTTTTATCGTCAATTATTTTTAAAATGTAATTTCCGGGATTGATATAAGCCATCGAAATGGCAGTATCGTTGGTAATAAAATACTGTTTAACAATGTCTTCTTTTGAATTTAAAAACTGAAAAATATAGTTCCCGGGTTTTTCGGCCGATAAATTAACCGTTAAAGTACCGTATTCTTTAATGGCTTTGGTTGAAAAACCAATGCTTTTTTCTTTATTGAAATATCCGTTCCAGTCGATAAAACACGAGTCGGGTAGTAACAAACGATATTTGGTTGCCTCTGTTAACTTAACCGGAAACAGGAACTTTAAATGAAGCGAATCCACAGGAACAAAATCGGGTGCATAGATGGAATCGGTGCCGGAGACAAACAAAATTGAATCGGACAAAATGTGAGCCACGGGCTGGTTAAATTCCAAAAATAATTTTGATACCGGTTTTATGCCTCCTCTCATGTTGGTTGTAAAGGTAAGCAGATCCTTTTTTTCAGGTACCGGCTTTTTATTCTTATTATTTCGTGTAAAGCGAACGGTTCGCTCACGTACTTTTGTGGGAATAAAAGTATTGTCAAGAGTGTCGCTACCTTTCATTATTAAAATATTC
>JALVAQ010000020.1 GCA_027011095.1 Bacteroidales bacterium | reverse complement strand
GTGGGAAGAGAGGCGTTACATAGCAATCAAACCGGTGTAAAAAATGTAGCTGTTGGTAATTTGGCGCTTTACTCGGGTGTTTCAGGGTCTTTCAATACTGCCATTGGTAACAAAGCATTATATAGTAATACAGGTGGCGAAAATACGGCTGTTGGTTATTACAGTTTGGCCAATAATACCGGAAGTTTTAATGTCGCCCTCGGTTTGAGGGCTTTAAACAATAATACAGGAGGCTTTTACAATGTGGGGGTAGGAAATTATAGTAACTACTATAATCAGAACGGTTCCTATAATACTACAATTGGCTATAGTGCCGGCTTTGGAAGTGCTCTTCACTCATCATCCGGTAATGTTTTTATAGGCTATAATGCAGGCTATTACGAAATGGGAAACAACAAGTTATACATTGAGAACTCCGATTCCAATACCCCGCTTATTGGTGGAGATTTTGCAGCCGATGAGGTTTATATCAATGGTACCCTGAAGATTTCAGGTGGCAGTCCCGGTAATGGAAAAATATTAACCTCCGACGCATCTGGTAATGCAAGTTGGCAGGAAAACGCAGCAGCAACCGAGCTTAACGAACTTACAGATGCCTCTTTTGACGGTTCCAGTCTCTTTGTGGGTGACAGCGCTGGTTTTTCCGACAATGGAACAAATAACGATAATACAGCACTTGGTAAAAATGCCCTTTATTCCAATGTAGCCGGTGGCTCCAATACTGCTATTGGAAACAACTCGTTAGAGAATAGTGTAAATACATTTAACAATACAGCAGTTGGATACCGAACAATGAACTATAATGTTTCCGGATCGGGTAATACAGCGGTTGGTACTCAGGCTATGCTATTCAATAACTCAGCTGATAATACCGGAATTGGATTTCTGGCTCTTCGGGGCAATACCAGCGGGCAAAAAAATACCGCCATCGGATCATCGGCAATGATTAATTCCGGAACAGGGTATGAAAATGTGGCTGCCGGTTATGAGTCAATGGGTAGCAATTCTTCCGGTTATTACAATACTGCACTTGGAAACAGGGCTTTATACAGTAACAGCACTGGTCATCAAAATATTGCAGTAGGGCACGAAGCCGGTTTAAACGGCGATCATACTCAATGTACTTTTGTGGGTGCATCGGCTGATAACAATGGCGGTACTGCACGAACAAACAGTACTGCCATCGGTTACGGGGCAATTATTTATGGCAGCAACATGGTTCGACTTGGAAATGCAAGCGTTGTATCCATTGGTGGTTATGCCGATTGGACCAATATTTCCGACAAAAGATTTAAATCAAAAATAAAGGAGGATGTGCCAGGCCTCGACTTTATATTAAAACTCAGGCCGGTAACCTATCAACTGGATTTGCAGGCGATAAATAAACATCTTGGGATGAATAATACTCCCAAAAATATAAACAAAGCAAAACAAAAGGCAATTCAAACAGGCTTTATTGCTCAGGAAGTTGAAAAAACAGCAAACGACATTGGATATGAGTTTAGCGGCGTTGACAAGCCGGAAGACGAAGGCGGGCAATATGGATTAAGATATGCCCAGTTTGTGGTACCGTTGGTAAAAGGTATGCAGGAGCAACAGCAGCAAATACAAAGGCTGGAAGCTGAGAATGCCGATTTGAAAATCAGATTGGAAAAGCTTGAAAAAATAGTAGGAGAAAGGTAGGAAGTTTGGTTTGCAGCGGAAAAACCGTTTTGGTTTTGATGCTGCAAGCAGGCTTTCGTTTTGATTAAAAGAAACTTCCCGGTTTTAAAGGATATTCTTTTTAAAACCGATACTGAACCAAAGAGTGTTTCCACTGTCCCGGTATTTATTTGTACCTCCTTGATGAGATGGCCCTTCGCCGGTCCAATAATCCCTGTTAAAATCTCCTTTTATCAATATTCTTAAATCGTCCGTAACGCCGTATTCCAGCGACAGGCCAGCCGACCAACCATAATTTTTGTTGTTTCTGATAAACCCTCCAAACGAGGGGCAAGCCCTGAAACGGTTACCGATTATAACTTTGACTGTAAGTGGCAGGGTGATAAGGGCGCTGTTATTAATAAAAACAACCTGTAAGCCTGAATTATAGGATAGTAAAGACTTGACAGGCCTGTACTCAATGGTTGACGAAACGATAAAAAAGTTTAATTGGCCATCCACATAGCCCGTTCCCGATTCCAAACCGAAATTTAATTCTTGCGAAAAGGAATTTATTGCGAACGCCAAAAATAAAAATGTCAGTAGTGTTTTCATGTTGAATTTATTTTAATTCATCTGTTAAATACAAATAGTATTCAAGGCCATGATGCAGAAAAAAACTGCCTTTGTCTTTTTCAAAATAGCTATAGTAATCCTTGTCGGCGTAAAGCACTACGGTGGCCCCGGTTCTCACATAATTGCTGCTGTGGACATATTCTTCAGGTGGAATAAAGTCAATCAGCTTTTTCGTGATAAACTTTGAAGTTATCTTGCCAAGATACTTCTCGTAATTGCGTTGTGCTTTTTTTGTGGGCTTGTCGAGTTTGTTGTAAATGTGTTTTGCAAACAGGTTTTTCGGAAATTTCAGTTTCTTAATCTCATTTTTGGCATTGACAATGGGATTGGGCTTGTTTATGTCGTTAAGGGTTTGAATTGATATGGGTGTTTCGGGTACCCAGTCGGCTGAATTTATAACATTGTATGCCCATCCGTTTTGCGTAAGCTTTTCGTAATACATGGCAAAATTGATGTTGCCGGGCTTTGGCGATGCACTGCAATAAGTTTTAAACCTGACATCACCGGGAATTACTCCCTTTTGTTGCAGGTTATACAGGTAAGCGGTTAGCAGATAGTTTATTGCACCTCCCTGACTATGGCCCATTAATAAAATATCTTTGATGCCTGTTTTGTATAATGAGTCGATTTTTGGAACGATATCACGGGATAAATAAGCCATGCTAATGAGCCAACCAATATGAACAGCTGCCTTAGAATCTTCAGCAAGCTCGTACGAAAAGGTGTCGGTTTTTGATAAGTGAATTGTTCCCTTTGCGGGAACCATTGCTGCATAAAGGTTTGCCAGTGTACTTGCGGGATTGACGGTTGTCCCTCGGATACTTATCACTGCAATGGTGTTGTTATGGTTTATCCACAATTGCCATAAATTGTCTAATCCCACCACTTTACTTTGATAAACCATTGCATAATCACGGGGTTCGGGATACTTGCTGTAATACTTTTCGTTGGTCGTGGTTCTAAGTGAAATCAAAAGTAATTCTTTGTATTCCGATTTGCTAAAATAGGGTTTGAGGTGTTGGCCATAAAGTGGCTGGTAAAACACCTGCCCTAAGATGGTTATAATAATAAAGATTGTTGTTTTCATCATCAATTTCATTTGTGAAAAAATATTGTCAGAACAACAGGAAAGCCAAATGCCAAGCTTGCTGTATGACGGTTTCTTTATAGTTATTATTTTATCAAAACCTCAAACAAAAGCCGACTCCGTTATTTGTCAGGCCAAAATCCAAACTTGCAGAGTTTGATTTGTTGATGCCGGAATTAAATATATGTATGGATTCTTTAATGCTTCTATTGCCAGTAGAAGTCAGATATATTGAAGCTATAAATCCTGCAGCTCCCACAGCAAGAAGAGTTGTATTTATCTTTCCACCTGCCATTTGGGTGCCAAGTTGATAGCCAAAAATAAAACCGCCCGGAATGCCAATAATTGTGCCGATTGCATTTAATGTTTTTCCGGTTTTAAACTTACCCAATGCTTCTGCATTGTCTTTGTACAGGGCTTTTATATCCTTGGTAGAAAGTTTTTTTTCGCCTTGTAAAATAGTTAAGCCCCAAAAACCGTTTCTGTAACTGAGGGGTTCACCCTGTTTCTCTTGTTGATGCTTTTCCTGATTGGAAAAATCATCAGCAGTGCCATTTTGATAGACAATTTTGCTGACTTCATTTTTCTGTATAATGTAAACCTGTCCTTCTTTATCTTCAAATATTTTGTATTTAATTTGGTTAGGTGTTACGTCTAAAATCACAGAGTTTATTTGTTTTCCATTCTTTGTAAAAATAACGTCCTGTGCGAAACTTAGAAACTGGATGCCGGACAATAGGAGGATTAAAATTATTTTTTTCATAGTTTGAAGTTTGGTTAATATGATGAATCTCTTTTTATCCATATTGATTTGTATTTTTTATCACGTTATTGCACGTTACAATCATGCGGTAATCCCGGTAATCGGTTAACTTACCTCTGTTTTTGGTTATAAAGCAAATCCTTTTTAAAGATAATATTTCGATTTACATTATTATCCCACTTAATACAATTTGAATCTTTGACAATAACATGCAATGAACCAGCCTCTTTATAT
>JALVAQ010000019.1 GCA_027011095.1 Bacteroidales bacterium | reverse complement strand
ATTTAGAATCAAAGCATTAAAACAAATTACATGCAAATAACCCTTTACCAAATAGTGCAGGCCGTTTTACTGGGAATCATCCTGTTTTACCTGATTTATTATGTTTGGTCGGTTTTGTTTGATAAAAACTATCAACCCAAAGATTACCAACACAGTGTAAAAACAGGCAGGGTTTCCATAGCACTGCGAAAGCTGGAAAAGCAATATCCTGACAAAGTACGATTTTTCAATTTCTGGTTTCAGGTAGAAAGGTTGAAAAAAGAGAAGGTACCCGGTGCCTTTGCCGAACTTGGTGTTTACAAAGGCGATTCGGCCTATTTGTTGCATCTGATGGATTCAAAAAGAACCTTCCATCTGTTTGACACTTTTGAGGGTTTTCAATCGAGCGACCTTAAACATGAAACAGGCAAAGCGGCTACCTACACCACTTCCAACTTTGCCGACACTTCCCTCGAAAAGGTTAAAAAGCGGCTTTCCGACCCGGAATTTATTTTTCATCAGGGATATTTTCCCGATACCACCAAAGGGCTGGAAGGCGAGCAGTATGCGTTGGTGAGCATGGATGCCGATCTTTACAACCCCACCAAAGCCGGACTGGAGTATTTTTATCCCCGATTATCTCCCGGAGGGGTAATTATTGTTCACGACTATAACCACGAATGGCCAGGAATTGTGAAAGCCGTTGATGATTTTGCGGCCTCTATCCCCGAACCGGTTGTGCCCGTTGCGGATGTGGACAGCAGCGTGATGATTTTTAAAACAAGAAAAGTGTAGAAGAAACATTAATTTTATTTAAGACAAAAGACCCCGTAGGGGTCAAATATTAATAGCCCCGGGTTTTAACTCGGGGGTAATATAAAAAAGGTAGAATCAGTTTTGGCGCAATTTTCGATGGCAAAGCCGAAAATTGTGCCAAAACATAAAAGAATGAGATATAAAATTATCAACACATGAAAAGAATTATATTATTATTTGCCGTATTCATTTCAGGAGCATTATTTGCGCAACAAACCTTTGTTAACGTAGCTCCTCAACTTGGCATTGGAGGCCAAACAGGACTGGGACATGCCATAGGCTGGGGCGATATTGATGGCGATGACGACCCCGACCTGGGATTTTCCAATCAGGAAGGCGATGGCTTTTGGTTTTATAAAAATAACATCACAGGTTTCGATAACATTACCACTTCTGCCGGTTTAGGTGGATTGGGAGGTAACAAAATAATCATTGCCGAAGTTACCGGAGATGAATACAACGACCTGCTCCTTAGAACTCGTTCGGCTACGCAATACCTGTTTGAAAGCAACGGCGATGGCACCTTTAACAATATTACTGCAACAGCAGGCATTGCCAACGCAGCCGTTTATAACATTGCCGACTTCGACAACGACGGACTTACCGACTTATTAGATATTGCCGGTAGTAACATTGCGATTCGTTACAACAACGGCGACAAAACATTTTCATCGGCACAAGTAGTTGCACCCCTGCCTGATTTTATGGGAATTGCCGTTTTGGATTATAACAACGACCGGCTTCCCGATATCTATTACACCACTTATGGCGACAACCCCAATGCACTATTAAAAAATAATGGCGATGGAACTTTTACCGATGTAACTACTCAGGCCGGAGTTTCATACCCTTATGCCGCCCATGGTATTGATGTGGGTGATTATAACAACGATGGTTTTGTTGATATTTATCTCGGCAGTTACTCCTCCGCATCCTGCAAGCTGTTTCAAAACAATGGCGACGGTACTTTTTCAGATGTTACAACCCAATCGGGAACCTCCGGCCAGAACGACACCAGAACCGTTACTTTTGTTGATTATAACAACGATGGCCTGCCGGACATCTTTTCTTCACACCACGATTTTTACAGCTACAGCAATACCATGCTCAAAAACAATGGTGATGGAACTTTTACTGACGTTGCCCCTTCGTTGGGAATTTCGGGCGAGTGGATAGGCGATTATTTTGGGGTTGGATGGGCCGATTATGATTTGGATGGTTCCATGGACCTGTTTGCTGCCGGCCACATCGACAAATACAATCTTTACAAAAACACCAACTGTCCCGGAAATTATCTTGAAGTGGATTTAAAAGGTGTTTGGTCGAACCCCAACGGCATTGGAGCCAAGTCCGAAGTATGGGTAAACGGTCAAAAAATTTCACGGTTTATGCTGCCTGATGGTGGCCAGCACGATGGAAGTATGCTCAGGCTTCATTTTGGTTTAGACACAACAACCGTGGTTGACAGCTTGATAACTTATTGGCCTTCGGGTGTGGTAAATAAATTTTACAATATTGCTGCCAACCAGCTTATTACCATTCACGAAGATGAACAGACAACTGTTGCTGACAGTAAAGCTGTTGTATTAAAAATTTATCCAAATCCGGCCGGTGATTTTATCAATATTTCGATGATTTCACCTGTTAATAGTAATACAAGAGTTGCCATTTATACTGTTGATGGGAAAATGATAAAAACTTCCACAAACTTTTCAGAAGTATCAAAATTATTTGTTGGTAATATTCCAAATGGAGTTTGTGTTGTACGAATAACTTCGGGTAACCTGTTGGCAACACGTAAGATTGTAATACACCATTAGTACAGCAACAAGTATACAAGGTGTTTGGACTACAGTAATTTTCCCTCACACGCTCGTTCCTGCTCGTCCGGATTTGCAATCCGGACGACAAACTCATAATAGTATATTACATTTAAGAAATAACTGTTAACCACATTCTCCAACTTTTTAGGTTGCCATTGCGAAAGTTTGCCTCAACCCGTAAGTTTACCACCACTACGTATATACCCCGCAACAAAATTTTTCTTCATCTACAACACCGATCTATTTACGCCAACAGCATATAAAGGTAGGTTGGTCATCCAATTCTCTTCACGGAAATCTGACATGGAGAGGCGTACCGGTTTTGTTTGAACATATTTTTGAAAAAATGACTTTAGGCTTTTAGCTTTCAAATTCTCTTCCGCTTTAACTTCGATGGGAATTATTTCTTCATCATTTTGAACAATAAAGTCTATTTCGCCTCTTGACTTTTCAGCCGACCAGTAAAATATTTCTGAGCCGTAACTAAACCGTAGTTGCTGCATAACAAACTGCTCGGTTAAAGATCCTTTAAACTCTTCAAAAATCCTGTTTCCTTCAATAATTGTTTTGGCGCTTAATCCGGTCATAGCACCCAACAAACCAACGTCAACAACAAAAAGTTTAAAAGCCGAAAAATCTTCATACGCCTTAAGAGGCAGGCCGGGTTTAACAATACGGTGTACTTTATAAACAAGCCCACTGTCTGAAAGCCAGTTCAGAGCCACCTCAAAATCTTTTGCCCGGGCACCTTTTTTTATAGCACCGTAAACAAACTTTTTGTTCTCTTTTGTCAATTGAGCAGGTATGGCATTCCATAACAATCTGATACGTGGAACGATGGATGAAGGAGCATGTTTTGAAAAATCGTGTTCGTAACCTGACAAAATATTGTTTTGAATACTCCTTACTGTATTGAAATCTCCGGTTGAAATATACTCCAAAACAACTTCCGGCATACCACCTGTAAAGTAGTAGTGCTTTAATAAATCAATAAATTTATTTTTAAAAGCTTTTATTAGTTCCCAATCACCATTGACAAGAAGGGGCACCAGCCTTGTTTGTCCAACTGCTTCAAGAAACTCCATAAACCCTAAGGGATATAAATCCAGAAAGTCAACCTTTCCAACCGGAAAGGAGCTGTTTTGGTGTAATGCAATTCCCAACAACGACCCGGCTGCCATTATATGAAATTGAGGTGCATCTTCATAAAAATACTTTAGTGCGGTAATGCCTCGTTCCACTTCCTGAATCTCATCAAAAATTATCAGGGTATTATCTTTGTCAATTGTTACACCTGTCTCAATTTCAATAGCTTCAATAATACGTTTTACATCAAAGTTATCCTTAAAAATATCCAGTAAGGTTTTTGTATTTTCAAAATTAATGTAAGCACTCCGGCTGTAATTGGTTTTACCGAACTCTTTCATCAACCATGTTTTTCCCACCTGACGTGCACCCCTTATAATTAACGGCTTTCTATTGGCTTTCTGTTTCCAATTAAACAAATATTTTAACGCTTCCCTTTTCATAAAACACATTTTTTCGGACGAATAATTGTGTAAAGATACACTTTTTCGGACGAATAATTGTTGAATCCTTACATTTTTTCGTCGGAAACAGGTTTTTTTGGCTAATTCCTATTTTGATGTGCTGACACCATTATAGAACCGATAGAGTGTTGTCGGATTTTGTTGCCTGGGACTTTGTCAAAGTTGCTAATAATCTTAATAAAACCCTGTGTTAAATCCCCGAA
>JALVAQ010000018.1 GCA_027011095.1 Bacteroidales bacterium | reverse complement strand
AGAAAATATCAAATTCATCCCATACATCAGGAATAGGTATAATCTTGTTTATAAAGTGTAGTTGTAGAAAAACACTTGTGTCAATGCAATATATTGTTTTCTCATTATTCATTCAAAATATGATTAACTTTCAGTTTTAATACATCGGAAGCAGTAGCGAAATCAATTTGACTGTTATAGGTTGCATTTAGTACAAGATTATAAAACATTTCTCCACGTCTACTTTTGCTTTTTACTGTTTGTTTAACAAATGCATTTGGTTTTTTCTTTTTTATTATAGTATGCTCTCGTATTTGTTTTAAAAGTTCAAAAAAATCAGTTTTGCTTATTAAGCCTTTTTCAAAACTTCGTCTTAAATATACTTCCCTGCTAACTTTATTAATTTTAGACAGTTTTGTTAGTTCTTCTTCGTTATTGATTGGATAGATTGCATTTTCAGGGACAAGGAACATTCCAGCAAAACTATTACATTCATATTCTACCTTTTTACTATTATCATCTGTAATATCAGTAATACAAAGAGCAGATTGATTTTTTAAAATATGACCCAATTCGTGGAATAATGTAAATATCTTTCTTTGGGGCAATGCATTACTATTTATTACAATTGCTTTTGGATTGTTCTTTATTAAATAACTAAAACCATCAAGTTCAGAAATAGGCATTGGAAATTGAAAAACAAATATTCCTAATTCTTTTTCAATTATGTTTCTCCATTTTTTGAAAGAAGAAGAATAATCTCCAAATTTTCTTTGATCTTTTAAACTTGTTTTTAATACCTTTCTTAACCAATTAGTAACTTCTAAATTATTAATATTCTCTGTTTTTTCTAAGATTTCTTTTATTTCTAATTCCCAATGATACTTTCTTTCCCAATATGCCCAACCATTTATCTCTTTTGCAAGTTTTACATATTTATTTGTTCGTCTAATTGTTAATAGGGTTTCAGGGGAAAATATTCCATGCGAATTAGCAATATTTCTAAAATCTTTTGGTTTTTCAATTTTTTCAGGAGTTGTTGGTAAAAAAAATACTGCAATTTGTCTTTTATAGTATCCTGCAATTTTTTTTAAAATACCAAGTGGAATTTCTTTACCACTTTTTTCCCATTCTTCAAAACGAGAAGGGGTAATGCTCATTTTGTCAGATAAGTCTTGAATAGAAAATCCTGCCTCTTCTCTTGCCCAAGAAAGAATTTCAGGATTTGCTTGTATTTTAATTATCTGTGCCATTTTCTAGAATAGAATATAATTATACAAATGTACAATATTTTTTTATTTGATTTTTACTTGGTGTTTTGCTTCAATGCATATCAACTTGTTATTAAACAAAAAAACGAGCCGTTTTATAACTCTTATTACCCATGGTGACAGGTAACTTAATTTATAAAACAGCCCGTTTTCTTTTAAGCCGAAACCTGCTGCTAAAACAGCTTCATATCGTCATAAACCTTCATTACATCTTTAACGTGGTTGGCTGATGTTCTGAGGTCTTTCATCTCTTCATCATTCAGTTTAATTTCGATGATTTCTTCAACACCGCCGCGGCCAAGTTTAACGGGAGCGCCAAGGTAAACACCGTCTTCGCCCCATTGTCCATCAAGTTTAACACAGCAGGGGAAAATATGATGCTGGTTGTTAACAACCGATTCTACCATTTGAGCGGCAGAAGCACCGGGAGCATACCATGCAGAAGTTCCCAGTAAATTAACAATTTCGCCGCCGCCTTTTTTGGTTCTTTCAATAATGGCATCTAAACGGTCTTTGGGAATTAATTCGGTAACGGGAATACCCGAAACAGTGGTATAACGTGGCAACGGAACCATGGTGTCGCCATGTCCGCCCATCAGCAATGCCTGAACATCGCGTGGAGAAACACTTAGTTCAGAAGCAATAAAGGCACGATAACGGGCTGTATCCAATACGCCTGCCTGGCCAAACACTTTGCTTGCCGGCAATCCTGAAGCCACATGAGCAGCATAGGTCATTACATCCAACGGGTTGGATACAATAATGATAACAGCTTCCGGTGAGTGAGCCATTACATTGTCGGTAACCGATTTAACAATTTTTGCGTTGGTTGAAATCAAATCATCGCGCGACATACCGGGTTTACGTGGCAGTCCCGATGTGATAACAACAACCTCCGAACCTTCGGTTTTTGAATAGTCGTTGGTAGAACCCGTAACGCGGGTGTCGAAACCAACAACGGGAGCTGTTTCCCAAATGTCAAGTGCTTTGCCTTCGGCGAGGCCTTCTTTAATGTCAACCAAAACAACTTCGTCAAGGAAGTTTTTGCGGGCAAGAACATCAGCACATGTGGCACCTACGTTTCCTGCTCCGATAACTGAAACTTTTTTCATTATACTATTTTTTTGTGAACGTTAATTTAAATTCAATACTCAACAGAGCCTTCAAAAGTACTTATTTTTTGTTCTTTATATTTAAAAGAAAGTCTAAATAGACGGCTGTTAAATAATTTAAACGATGTCTAAATTGTGAAATCTTCACAGAAAGGTGAATTTTGATTGTTTGCTGATATTTGTTACTTTTGACAACACACAATTCTATTACTAAAAAAATATTGCGGTGAAACGAACTATTTTGCTTTTAACGGTGCTGATTTGCTTTTCGGTTTTTAACAACGGCATGGCACAGCAGGACGGATTTTTGTTGGACTCGGTACGTAAAACCATTGCAATGGGGTACGGACCCTACACCAGCAAGATGACACATTATTATTATAACCTTTTCAACCAACTAAAGTTTGATGATGTTGTTATAAACAGAAATTCTTTTCCCGATACTGCTGACTGGTATTGCACACAAAAAAACTACCATTTTTACGATGTTGAACACAGAATTATACAGGATTCGCTCAACTCGCGGGAGGCCAACGAAACCGATTGGACATCGAAATATAAAAAGGAATATTACTACGGAAATGATGCTAATATTAAAACCACTTTTTCATGGGATTTTACAACCGGTAGCTAGAACAACGGAAATGAAAGATACATTGATACTATATCGGCACCCGAAGACTATAAAACATCGTTTCTGCGGCAGTATTGGTTCGACCAAACCGCCCAATGGGAAAACGATTATTGGGTTGATTCGCTGTTTTTTCCTGATGGATTAATTAACCTCATCAAACAAACGTACTGGCTGGTTGGCGATCCCGATATTTCTGTATGTGATACCATTGTGTACGATTATACCTATTACCCCGATACACTGTTTACCTATCAGTATGAAAATAATAATGGCTACTATTTTTTACACAAAATTTATTATACCAACGATTCATCAACGAAATATAATTTTAAATACAGGGTGATGTTTGATAATACCGTTGATACTTTATATAAAACGACCTGGTATTATGACGATGATCAGCATGTTATAAAAAGAGAAAGTGCCTGGTGGCACCCTGACTTACACGATTGGCTTACCACAACAACCATAACCTATCAATACAATCAAAAAGGGTTGCTGGTTCAAAAAGATATTATTAGCGGAGACCATCAACAAACCAAATACAGTTATAATGACGATGATTTATTATGGAAAGAAGACTATTATCCCGAAGCGGGAAACCAAAGCTATTTTATAACGCATTATTACTATTACACCTACACTTATGTTGGAACGGAGCAACATGAAACAGGTAATGAAAAGGAACTGTTATTTTATCCCAACCCCGCCGAAAGAAAAATATATTTTACCAACCTGCAATCCGGCAAAAAACAATACCGGATATATGATGTTACGGGCAGAATGTTACAGCAGGGTAAGTTAGGCATCAATCAAAATTCCATTGATATTTCCGGCCTTATTCCGGGTAGCTATTTTGCTATAATCCATTGTAAAAACCAGGTTTATAATGGGAAGTTTATTAAGTATTGAGACCCACGGTAACAACCAAATTTTTTTCACGGCCTTTAAATTTTGTAATTGCTATAAAATGCAAATGTTGCAGGTGGTAAGTTTTTATTTAACACCTTTTTTTTCAAGCACTTTAACAACTTCTTTCTCCGGGAAAAATCCCACATGCCTAAAGTACTCTTTGCCTTCTTTGTCAAGAAATACCTGAGTTGGTATTGCTTGTATGCCATATTGCTTTGCGTAGGGTTTGCCGGCCGGAGTCCAGACATCATAAAAAATAACTTTAACTTCTTTGGGGTATTTGGCCCGTATGCTGTCTAATACGGCTTCCATTTTTTGGCAAGGAATACATCGTACCGAACCTAGTTCGATAAAGGTAACGTTTGCTTTTTTGGCCGACTTTTCAGCTTTTTGGGCAACGCCGGTTTGCGACATGGAAAAGAGGATGATAATACTTAAAACTAACGTTTTCATGGTAAATATAATTTTA
>JALVAQ010000017.1 GCA_027011095.1 Bacteroidales bacterium | reverse complement strand
CCAGAAACAGAACAATTATAATATCAAAACTGGTGATAAAGCCGGCATTGCCTGCTGTTGATTTAACAATTCCGATTTGTTGTAACGAGGCGGCCACAAAAAGAACAACACCTAAAAGAATGCCCCCTTTGATGGTGAACTTTTTGTTGCTGTTACCTGTTGATTGGCTGAACAGCTGTTTTTGAAAAAGTAAAAGGGGTAACAATGATGTTGCACCCAAAGCAAATCGAATACCGTTGAAGGCAAAGGGGCCGATAAACTCCATTCCTGCTTTTTGTGCCACAAAGGCAAATCCCCAAATAATGGCGGCAAGTAATAGCAGAAAGGTATGCTTCATGTTTGTTGTTTGAGGGTTATTTGTTTTTAAAATGCTGAAGCCAGCTGTCGGCATAAATTAGTGGTTTAAGCATGGATGCTGTAGGTTTTTTAACAATTTCTTTGGCTGTGGGCAACAACATAATCATGTTTGGCAGGGCGCCAAAAGCCATACCCACCGATTGATAGAACCTGCCAACACCAACCTTAAACAAAAAGGCTCTTACCTTTTCGTTTCGCAGCTCCACACTCAGTGCCGAAAAGGCAACCACAATAAAAATGGCTCTGACGGTCATTTCGAGGCCTGCCCAAAACCCTTCTGCACTCAGCGAGATACCATCTTTGCCGGTTTTCCAAAATATTGTCGAAAGCACCATTATCAGCACCAGCTGCGACCAAAAAACCGGCTTCCGAAGCCGCCTTAACGATTTACGGTAATAGTATCCAAACAACAATACGTAAACTGTTGAAAAAATTCCTCCTGCCACCATTCCCAAATAGTTAAACATAAACAGGCCTGCCGGAATGGCAATAATGTGAACCCACAGCAATAACGTATTGGTTTTTTGTTCATCCGAAATGGCAAAAAATTCCTTTTCTTTTATTCCCTTTTTCAATATCTCCAAAGGAATTTCAGAGCGAAGTTTAAGCGCCTTTTTACCAAGTAATAAACCCGTTATTCCGGCTGTAATTCCGGTAACAACATAAACGGCAAGCAGTGCGTATAATATCTGCTCAGGGTCAGCCTCTTTAATGCCAAATTGTTTTAAAGCAAAATTGATAACGTTTACATAAACGGTAATTACATTAAAACCATATAAAATAATAACGCTAATAATTTTATGGAAAAGTGCGCTGGAAAGACTTAAAATGCCTGCAAAAGCCGTTGATGTATAGTTGTTTCCAAATAACAGGATAATCATCTCAATAAGTGCCGCTTCGGTGATGATGCCTGTCATAGGGCCTAAAATAATGGCACTTGGCGAAACCGATTTCATAATGGCGGTAATAAATCCTGCCCTGATAATCAACCCTTTTTGAGGCCATAGCTGGTAAAACCCAATTAACAAAACAGTACCGGCAAAGGCAAGCACCGAGCCTGCAAAAGGCAGCCGCGTGTTGTGTAAAAAACTGCCCACAATAATTTCCATCGATGCCCAAAGGCCGCCAACAACCGAGGCTTTTAACCAGATGTCGTTTTGATTACTGTTCATGACTTTGCGAAATTATTTTTTCAGCTCTTTCGAGGTCTTCGGGTTTGTTAATGTTTAAAAAGGAGTGTTCAGTACGGAAAGGCATTAGTTTATCCATTAACACCGATTTAAACCTTACAGTTTTAAAAAGGTTAATTAATTTGTAATCGTTGTTGTTGATGGCTTGAGTAAGATTGTCTAAAATATTGGTGGCGTAATAGGCGCTAAGCGGCTCAATTAAAAAGGTGTGGTGGGCGGGAGCTACCACCTGCTCGTTTTTAACTTCATCCAACAGGTGCTTTAACAGGATGGTTCCCACAAAAGGCGTATCACACGACAGCACCAGGTTATGTTGGGTGGTTGAACGTTTTAAACAAGTGTAAATTCCACCCATGGGGCCGATGTTTTTGATTTCATCGCCGATAACCTCTAATCCATACTGTTGGTATTTTTCGGGGAAGTGGTTTGCGCTGATAATCATTCTGCCGCACAGTGGTTTTAACGTTTCAATGGCATACGAAACCAATGCCCTGCCGTTAAATTCGCAAAGGCCTTTATCTCTTCCCATGCGGCTGCTTTTGCCGCCTGCCAATATAATTCCCGTAAGTTCATCTCTGTTTATCATGGACGGCAAATTTATTGATTCCCTTGAAACGGAGGTATTAAATAGGTAGAAATGTAAGTAAAAGATTAATAAAACATCTCCGCTACTTTTTTCTTGTCACCTTTGATGGTTTTTCCGTTGAAAACAACTTTTGACCCTTTTTCGATAAGCATGGGAGTTTTGGTATCGGATATTTTTACCTTGCTCAGGTTCATGGTAGCAGGCCCGTATTCAGGTTTCTTTTGAAGCAGTACCAGGCCGTAGTTGCATTGTTTTACTACGGAGTTGTCAACGGTAAGCGATGACAGGTCTTTGGAAGCCAATCCGATATTGGCATTGCTGATGGTGGTGTTTTCAACAATCAGATGCGAATCTTCGCCGCCGCTTACACCTTTGTCTTCGGCACCGTTGATGGTGCTGTTGATAATTTTTATGTGGCTTCCCGAAAAGTCGATGGCATCGTTGCCGATGTTGGTAAACAGCACATTGTCAACCAGCCCGGTACTGAAGTCCGAGTCGAAGGCATCGCCCCACGTTCCCGAAAAGCGGCTGTTTTTAAGGGCGAAATTCGACCTGACAATGTTTAAAGCATCTTCGCAACCGTTGTCTTTAAAAGAAGCCCGGTTGATGTCCACATCCGATTCGTAAAAGGTTACCGAGCCTGATAAAGCCCATCCTTTGTAGTTAAGGGTGTTCATCTTGTCAAATTGTACATACTCCATTACCGACCGTTTGTCCGCCTGCAATACCGTAAAGCCGTTTCCGGTGCCATCTGATGAGGAGATGATTACGGGATTAGCCTTTGTACCTTTAATGGTTACCGGCGAATAGGAGATTATCATGGCATGTTTTATCAGGTCGATGTGGGTGCCGGGGTTAACAAGCAAGTTGTATCCTTCGGGAATAATTAAATGACTGTCTATGGTGGTCTGTCCTGTTTTCAAGTAGATATTATTATTGATAATAGTATCAATGGCCGGCGATTGTTTAAAATCGGCAAGCGCTATTAACTCCTGTTGCGGCGTAATTCCTTTTGGGTAGGGCCAGGGATTAACGGCAACCGAAAAAAGGTCGTCGGTTCCCTCAACCTGAAAAAAGAGCCACAGGTTGCCAGGTTCCGAAGTAACCAGCTTTATTACGCCGTTATCGCCTTTTACATAAGCATTTATAAATACGGGTCTTGGAAAGAAGTTTTGAATAAACCTCTTTTTTGAGCCTGTTCCGAGCAGTTTGATTTTTTTTCCGAAAAAGTTGTGCACACCAATAATCACACTATCCTGATAGCGCTGTTCAAGGTAGGCCGTAACATAAAACGAAGGGGTGTTAAATTCGGTGGTTGAGTCGGTTCTGTTTTCAGGCGTAACATGGGTGTGGAGTGTGTTGTTGGCAATTTTTTCTGCCAAAGCTTTTTTTAATCTTGGCAGGTAGTTTCTAATGGCCTTGGTACTTTTTTTCAAAAAATGCCGGTCGAATTTAGCCAGCGGAAACTCCTTCCTGATAAGCGAATCGTAATAATTTGTTTTTGGTGCCAACTGACGGGTTATCGAATCTGCAAAGCTTTTGCTGCTAAAGGTTTCGAGATATTTCAGGTAGATGTTTACAAAGGCGGTGTCTTCAAACAGGTAGTAAAAATTGTAGTTTTCAGGAATCTTTTTTTTGCTGATGAGCAGTTGCCAGGCCATGTTGTCGTTTATGGAGTAGTCAATGTCGGGATGGTCGGTAAAGCCATCATAAGCAATGGGTTCCAGTTTGCAGATAACCGGATTGTAGTAAAATCGCTGGTTGTGCCAGGCCATTCCGTGGCGTGCGTGCGTGATGTCGAGCATGGCGAAATATTTAGCCAGTCGGGGCAGGTCGAAAACATCGGCAGGTTTCCCTTTTTTATACTTGTACTGGTTCATCAGTTTGGCAGCAATTAAAAATTCGCGATGCAGCACCGGATTCTTTATGGTTTTCCCCTGTGAAAAAGGTTCAATAACCGAGCAACTGTAGAAGGGTAACTTCGGCCAGTGGCCGGTTGCTTTGGCCACACGCTGAATTTGCCAGAAAGCATCTTCCGAAAACTTTAATATGGGTCCCTCACGGCGCTGCCTGTACTCAACAAGTTGCTTGACAAAATGCTCTTCCCAGGCATAAAGCCCCTTTGATTTTTCGCCCATTATTACCGGTGTAAAGCCATAACGGGTGGTAAGTATGTCGCGACTTATGTACAACTGGTGCGAGTACCATTCGTACAGGAAACCGCGGGCAAAAGGAGTTTGAATGGAAAAAACCCGCAGTCTGTTCCAAGCGTAATCTTTGCGCATCTTTATACGGAACGACCATTTGTCGCCTATTAAATGATCAAGCCAGTCGCCTTTTAAACGCAACTTGGCTTTCATCATCCTGCCGTTGCCAAATAAAATTCCTTTTACCCAGTCGTTGCTTTCGGTTTGAAGTACCCCGGCATTAAATGCCTTGATGCGTTTGTCGATAAACTTGTTGTAATCGGATGTGTCTAAAACAATTACCAACGGGTCTTCTTTGTAAACAGGGTATTTTTTTTCGGTGTTTACAATTTTAAAGTCATCAAACCATGTTGAGTCGCTTTTGTTTAGCCAGCAATAAAACTTTACATCTTCCGAAACAAAATTGGGTGGCGTAAAAAATCCGATTTCAAGTTTTTCCCAGCCGTTTTTGTCTTTTTTAACCGGAGTGGCTGCTACTTCATATAGCTTTTTTGTTGTTTTGCCGGAAACCACCAAGGTGCTTCCGGGATGTTTTGACTTTCGCCAAACAGAAACTTTAAAAAACTGGTCAGGGCCAATACCCTTAAGCGTTGTGGAAAAAACAAAGGGATGCTTTTTGGTGGCAAGTACCGAATATTTCCCCGAATGAGCTTCGCGGCTTGACTGATTAAGGCCGCCGGTAAACAGGTACTCGGGATTGTTTTCTGCTACAAAGTGTTTTTTGTCCTTAGCAAGCTTCTCGGCACCACATTTTAAGGTTATTTTGTGGTTGCTACCATTAAACCTGGCACATGACGATGTTATAAGAACCCAAATAAACACCGGTAAAAACAGACCTGTTTTTAAAAAAAACTTCATAACAGCAAACAATTATTATGGTGGCAAAGATAAGCTATTCATTTTAGGTAATAGTATAAAAAGCCGGGCTGAAGCAGAAGAAAATATTTTGTTTTTGAAGAAGGAAAAACCGCAGACATAGCCGAAAAGAGAAGGAAGTGTAATTGTGATTTATAGTTTGTTGGCGCTCACAGTTACAAACTGTGAGCTGAGCAAAGCTTTAAATAAGATAGTTATAGTATCCGGAAGCAAAACCCTAAAGGGGTTAAATAAGAATTATTGAACCCCCTTGCGGGGTTCTTTAAAATTTTATTGTTTTACCACCGGTTTCACCGATGGTTATTCATGTTAAACCAATCCGTGGTTTGGTGTTGGGTAGAAAGTGCTATTATTTTAAAGCAAAACTTTTTTTGAGACGGATTCATTATTGAAAAGTCTATCTTTGCAACGTTATCAACCATAAAAAACAGTTCCTGTGAAAGAAACCATCCTTATCCTTGATTTTGGTTCGCAATACACGCAACTTATTGCCCGCAGGGTTCGCGAGCTGAACGTTTACTGCGAGATTCATCCTTATAACAAAGTACCCGAAATAACAGATGATGTTAAAGGCGTTATCCTGTCGGGAAGCCCCTTTTCGGTGCGCGATGAAGAGGCGCCGATTCCCGATTTGTCAAAAATCAGAGGTAAGTTGCCGCTGCTCGGTGTTTGCTACGGTGCGCAGTTTTTGGCGCAGCACGATGGGGGAGAGGTTATGCCTTCGAAAATAAGAGAATACGGCAGGGCTAATTTGGGTTACATAAATCGTGAATGTAAACTGATGAAAAGCATTTCGGATGGCAGCCAGGTGTGGATGTCGCATGGTGATACCATTTTAAAACTGCCCGATAATTTTAGCATAATCACCGGTACGGGAAGCATTGATGTGGCAGGGTTTAAAGTGGAGGGTGAAGATACTTTCGGTATTCAGTTTCATCCCGAAGTGTATCATTCAACCGAAGGAATGCAGCTGCTTAAAAATTTTGTGGTTGATGTTTGCGGTTGCTCCCAAAACTGGACACCCGATTCGTTTGTGGAAACAACGGTGGCAGGCCTTAAGGAAAAGTTGGGTAACGACAAGGTGGTGTTAGGACTTTCGGGCGGCGTGGATTCGTCGGTGGCAGCGGTGTTGTTGCACAAAGCCATCGGAAAAAACCTCTATTGTATCTTTGTTGACAACGGCTTGCTACGTAAAAACGAGTTTGCCGAAGTGCTGCATTCATACAAAGATATGGGGCTGAATGTCAAAGGTGTAGATGCTTCCGGGCTGTTTTACAAAGCGCTGGATGGTATTACGGATCCGGAGGGTAAACGGAAAGCCATTGGCAAAACCTTTATTGATGTTTTCGACCACGAAGCCCATTTAATTGAAGATGTGAAGTGGCTTGCGCAGGGAACCATCTATCCCGATGTTATTGAGTCGGTTTCGGTAAAGGGGCCTTCGGCAACCATTAAATCTCATCACAATGTGGGCGGGCTGCCCGATTATATGAAATTAAAAGTGGTGGAGCCGCTAAACACCCTTTTTAAGGATGAGGTGCGCCGGATTGGCAAAGCATTGGGGATGCCTGCACATCTTTTGGAACGCCATCCATTTCCCGGCCCCGGATTGGGCATTCGTATTTTGGGAGCCGTTTCTCCCGAAAGAGTAAGAATATTACAGGAGGTGGATGCCATTTTTATTGAAGGGTTGCGCAGTTGGGAGCTTTATAATAAGGTATGGCAGGCTGCTGCTATTCTGTTGCCTGTCAACTCGGTAGGGGTTATGGGAGATGAGCGTACCTACGAAAATGTGGTGGCACTGCGGGCGGTGGAATCAACCGATGGCATGACGGCTGACTGGTCGAAATTGCCCTACGATTTTCTTTCAAAGGTTTCAAACGACATCATCAACAGGGTAAAGGGAGTGAATAGAGTGGTTTACGATATCAGCTCAAAACCACCTGCCACAATAGAATGGGAATAACCAACGTTATTTTGCAGATTGTTTTATATTTGAACAATTCTTTCAACCATCATATATGAAAAGTAAAAACATTGTTTTGTTGCTGGTGCTTGTGCTGGTAAATGTTGGCCTGTTGGCGCAGGGGGTGTATATTCCGAAAAGTAACGATATACAGGAAAAGGACGGTAAGCAGTATTATGTTCATACTGCCCAAAAGGGACAAACGGTTTATTCTATTGCCAAAGCCTATGATGTAACCATTGATGAAATCTATTTTGAAAACCCCGATGCCAAATTCGGGTTGCAAATTGGGCAGCAACTTTGGATACCCACCGTCAATAAAGAAACCGAAGTCAACAACGAGGTTTCCACGGCCTCCTTTGATTTTTTTTATCACATTGCCGATGCCGGAGAGTCGTTTTTGCACATAGCGCAATTGTATAATATTCCTGAAAGATATATCCGCCTGGCTAACCCCAAACTGTCGGAACCCCTTAAAGAAGGAGAGTATGTTAAAGTACCGGTGGAAGCTTCGTTTCCGGTTTTGGATGGTAAACAGAAAGCACCCCATAAGGCACCACAGACTTCGTACATACCGGCACCCGATGTTTCCATGGGACAAACAAATGTAAAAACCCCACAGAAAACGATAAAACACCAACAACCTGAGGAGGTTAGTTTTAATCCGAATATTAAGGTGATGGAAAATTACCGCCACGTTGTGGTAAGGGGCGAAACGTTGGAAAGCATTGCCAAAAAATATCAAATTTCGGTTGCTGACCTTAAGAGTGTAAATCCCGGTTTACAAACTGTGGTTCAGGGCGACCGGCTACGGATTCCCGCCTACAGCGTGATTCCTGGCGTTAGAAAAGCTGAAGACAAACGTCCGCATGTTGTTGATTCTTCGCCGCAAAAAAATAAGAAACCGTCAAAGCAGACCGATAAGTCAAAAACTTTTTTTAAATATTCGGTTCAAAGCGGAGAAAATTTATATACCATTGCCCGTAAATTCGGGGTTGCTCCCGAAACACTCCTTAAGCTGAACCCTTCGGTAAACAGCTCAAATGTCAGGACAGGGCAGGTGCTTGTTATTCCCAAGCTTCAAAAAAAGCCGCATTATATTTACTATCAGGTTCCTCGTAAAACAAGGCTTAAAAAAATTGCAAGGCTGTTTAAAATCAATTATTCGGAGTTGAAGCGTGCCAATCCCACTTTGAAAAACAGGGTTTATGCCGGACAGACAGTAAAAATACCGGGAGGCAGCCACGCTGTGCTTATTGCCGCTGAACCCGAAATTAAAGAGCCTGCTGACAATGAAAATGTTTTTGAAGAGCAAGCAAATCAGCGTTGTACGCCTAAGCCGCATCATGGAAAAGAGGTTAAAGTGGCACTGATGGTTCCGCTTTATCTTGAAGAGATGGACAGTGTAAATTCGGTGGAGTTTCTTAAAACCTTTCAACCCGGCTTTAAGCCTTTTACCTTTGTCAATTTTTTAGAGGGGGCTTTTTTGGCAGTTGACTCGCTCCGACAAATGGGTTATACCATTGAACTAAATATTTATGATGTCGATAATAAAATAACCAAAACGGCTAAAACCCTCCAGCAGCCTGAGCTTCGCGATATGGATTTAATTATAGGCCCGTTTTACAGCAAGAGCTTTAATCAGGTGGCACTGTTTGCCGAAAATTTTAACATTCCCGTGGTAAACCCGTTTACTTTTAGAAACAGTATTCTCGGCAAATACAAAAACATTATAAAAGTAAAACCCGGTGCGGCTTCGCAGATACCCCTGCTTACCGAACTTATCCGCAGACTATATGCTCGTGATAAAATATTTATTATTACTCAAACGCCATATAAAGATGCAGATTTGGTAAATTATTTGAATACAGGTATTGAAGAAAAAATTCCCGCAAAAATTAACCTTCCCAACATTGACATTAACAATCTTGCAATTGAAGTAGCCAACCGGCTTGATGAAGAGGGTGAACCGGTTTCGCCCTATTTTAGTGTGGAAGGGTTGCCCATCGACCCAGCTTTGGTTGATGCCTATTTGTATGATAGCACCACCTTTGATAATAAGCCCATTCTGATAAATTATATGGTGGACAGCCTCCATCCGTTTCTTGACAATGCCTCGGTTATCAGAAATAACCTTGTAATTATTTATGGCAACAACAAACCTTTTATTATGGATGTGGTGAATAAGTTAAATCGCGTGCGAGATACGTTTAACATCAACATTGTGGGTGCTCCCCTTTGGGAACAAATAAAAAACATGGATTATGCGCTGCTTAACAACCTGAACCTAACCTACTTTACCAGCAACTATATCGACTATAACCTTGCTTCGGTTAACCGGTTTAATGCTGACTTTGAAAGCAGTTTTAGTACCGAACCCGGCCGGTTTGGCTATAGCGGTTTTGACATTACCCTCTTTTTTGTAAAGGCCCGTGCCGATTATGGCAAACGTTTTTTAAAATGCCTCCCCTCGGTCAACAGCCTTACCTTTGAAAACGGATTTCAGTTTGATAAGGTAGAGGATACCAACAGTAATTATGAAAACGTAATGTGGAATCTGCTTCAAATTAAAAACTACAAAACCATCCGGCTGCCCGAAAGCAATTTGATACCTGTTGAGGAGCAGGAAAAGTAAATGTGCTGCTTTCTTTTTATTGGTGCTTTAGATTTTCTTTAGAATTTACTGCTAATTTTACCAAATGAAAATTTTGATTGTTGAAGATGAAATTGAACTTCTCATTGCCGTAAGCAACTATCTTACCCGGGAAAAGTACATCTGCGAGATGGCAGAAAGTTTTCAAAAGGCTGTCGAAAAATTGTCGGTTTATGAGTACGATGTTATTTTACTCGACATTACCCTGCCCGATGGTAACGGCCTCGATTTGATTAAATTAATCAAACAGTATAATCTGCCGGCAGGGCTTATTATTCTTTCGGCAAAAGACTCGCTGGATGATAAAATAAACGGCCTCGACCTTGGAGCCGATGATTACCTTACCAAACCGTTTCAGCTTTCGGAGCTTAACTCGCGCATAAAAGCTGTATTGCGACGACGAAAATATGACGGGACTACTTTGATAAAATTCAACGAAATAACCGTTAATACTGACAGTAAAGAAGTTAAGGTAAACAATAAACCCATCAGGCTGACGAAAAAGGAGTATGATATGTTGCTCTATTTTATCATCAATAAAAACAGGGTGCTCACCAAAGAAGCCATTGCCGAACATCTTTGGGACGATAACATTGATTTGGCCGATAATTTCGATTTTATATACACCCATTTGAATAATTTGCGTCGGAAAATAAAATCGAAAAACGGCAACAATTACATTCAAACTATTTATGGAATGGGTTATAAATTTACCGACCAATGAAATTCCTCAGCAAAATAAACCTTCAATATTTGGTAACGCTTACGGTACTCTTGATATTTACAGCGGCAGCCGGTTATTTGGTGTTGCAAAAGATTTTGAAAAGTGAGATGCGCGAAGATATTTTTGAGAAAGAATATGCCATTATTCAAGAAATAAAAACATCGGGAATTTTGCCCAATATTTATCCCATTATCGAAACTAAGAAGATTGATAAAAGCCGGATGGAAGCTAAGTCGTACAAGGAGTTGTATTTAAACGATGAGGCGGAGGGTGAGAAGGAGCCTTATTTGGAATACACCAATACGGTGCTGATAAACGGACAATATTATTTAATTAAAATCAGGCATTCGTTGCTCGAAAATGACGATTTGCTGTTGGCTATTGCCTTGCCATTGTTGTTGTTGCTGGTGCTGATTTTTATTATTTCATTTTTAGTAACCTCCCGGTTAAACAAAACCGTTTGGCGTGATTTTGAAACTAATTTGAAGCAGATTGAGCGGTTTTCGTTTGGTAATAAGCAACCGTTAAAACTTAAAAAAAGTAATATTGAAGAGTTTGACAGGCTTAACAAAACCATCAACCAGTTAACCAAAAAGCTGCAATCTGACTATCAGTCATTAAAGGAGTTCACCGAAAATGCTTCACATGAGATTCAAACGCCACTTTCCATTATTTTGTTAAATTTGGAAGAGATGTTGCAGCAAGATTTGCCAAAAGATACTTTTAAAAGGGTTATAGTTACCATCAACAGCGTGAAACGGCTTTCGGCATTAAATAAAAGTCTGTTGCTGCTTTCAAAAATTGAAAACAAACAGTTTGAGGCAAAAAGCAGGTTAAACCTTACGGAGCTTTTATTGGTAAAACTTGATGAGTTTAAACCGCTTCTTGAAAAAAATAATATTTCGGTAGATGTTGTAAGAAGTGGTGATTTTCAGGTAGATATTAA
Source organism: Bacteroidales bacterium (assembly GCA_027011095.1). Taxonomy (GTDB): domain Bacteria; phylum Bacteroidota; class Bacteroidia; order Bacteroidales; family F082; genus B16-G9. Next base: position 2,806 of record JALVAQ010000017.1, on the reverse strand, counting down.
TGCGCAGCTTGCCGAAGTTCTGATCAACAATCTTTTGTCAAATGCTATTAAGCACAATGTTTCAAACGGAAAAATTCTGATTGACGTCAACGCTTCAGGATTAAAAATTTGCAATACCGGCAGAAAAACCATGCTTACCAACCAAACCATTTTCAACCGTTTTACCAAAGAAAACTCGCAGTCCTATGGCTTGGGGCTTGCCATTGTAAAACAGATATGTGTGGCTCATTCGTTACAGATAAATTATGGTTTTACCGATGTGCATTGTTTTGAGGTTAAAGTTGTATAAGGTTAATTCCTGTTTAATTCTTTAGAATTCCTTTAGATTCCACTGTTAGATTTGCACCTTAATTAATGAAGCTGTTTAAAGTCTAAATCTTTTCATTTTGATAAGATGATGGAAATCAGAGAATAAATTCCATTAGTCCCCTCCTTGGAGAGCCTGTCCCGACTTTTGTCGGGAGGTATAGGGATGGGTAGTAAAAAAAGATATTTATTTTCTGATTTCCAGAAGAGTACACTACTAACCAGTAGGTAACTTTATACGGCTTCAATATAAAGGTTAAGCATGCGCATAAACAAAGGATGGATATTGATGTTTTTATTGATGCAGACAGGCATTGTTTTCGGTCAAAACACCTTTCGTGCAGTTTTAAAAGATGAAGATACCAAAGAGCCGTTAATGTACGCAAATGTTACGCTGGAGAATAGCAATATTGGTGCAGCTACCGACACAACCGGACTGGTAACAATTCAAAACATTCCGAACGGTAAACAAACACTGGTGTTTTCCTATGTGGGATATCGTAAAAAGGATAAAAGTTTTGTTTTTCCGTTAAAAAGTGCTGAGCCTGTTGTTGTTTATCTTGAAAAATCGGAAATTCTTTCCGAGGTGGTGGTTTATTCAACGCGCACGGGCAACCATATTAAAGAAATTCCCACGCGCATTGAAGTGCTTGGGCATGAAGAGGTGGTTGAAGAGTCGGGAATTAATCCGGGTAGCATATCAAAATTGTTGGGCGAAACTTCCGGTATATTTGTCCAGCGCACATCAGCGGTTTCAGGCAACGTAAGTTTTCGTATTCAGGGGCTGCCGGGTAAATACACCCAGTTGCTTCAGGATGGTTTTCCAATGTACAGCGGATTTTCGTCGGGGTTAAGGCTGTTGCAAATACCACCGTTAAACTTGCAGCAGGTTGAAATAGTAAAAGGTTCGGCTTCAACATTATATGGTGGCGATGCCATTGCAGGCATTGTAAATCTTATTACAAAAAAACCCACCATTAAGCCTCAGTTTTCGGTAATGTTTAATCAAACAACCCTACAGGGAAACGATTTCAGCAGTTTTCTTTCTGCTAAAAACGGAAAGTTTGGTGTTACCATGGTGGCATCGTTAAATACGCATAAGGCAAAAGATGTGAGTAATAACGGGTTTAGCGATGTGCCTCGATATCACCGGGCGGTAATAAATCCCATAATCTATTACGACATCAATAAAAATAACCATTTGGAAGCCGGACTCTCTACAACATTTGAAAACCGCCTTGGAGGTGACATGGTGGTGATGAATGATAAGCCTGACAGCCTGCACTCGTTTTACGAGCAAAACAATACCCGCCGGATAAACGGAAGGGTTTTGTATGAGCTAAGCATGGCTTCCGGTAACCTGCTGACGTTTAAAACCGGCATTGGCAGCTTTGAAAGAAAGTTTAAAACCAACGTAAATACCTTTAACGGTGTTCAAAATAATTTTTTTAGTGAGCTTTCCTATTTGATAAAAACCAAAAAACACAGTTGGGTGTCGGGGTTAAATTACTATGGCGATGTTTTTAACGAGTTGGATACAAGCTTGCTGAGTTATAACCATCAAACCATAGGCCTCTTTTCGCAGGATGAATGGAAAATTACCGGCAAACTGTTTTTTGAACCCGGCCTGCGTTACGATTACAACTTTGAATATGGTAGTTTTTTTCTGCCGCGACTGGCTGTTATGTATCATTTTACCAATAGGATATTTGTTCGCCTGAGTGGAGGGCTGGGCTATAAATTGCCAACTCCCTTTACCGATGATGCCGAGCGGACACGATATCAGCATGTATTGCCTATATCAAATCTTTCGCCTGAGCAATCGGCCGGGGTAAACCTTGATTTTAATTTTAAAACACCCCTTTTTGATGACCTCTTTTTGTCGTTTAGCCAATCGTTTTTTATAACGGAAATCTGGAATCCTGTTATTGCCAATCCTGATCTGCTACAACAACAAATTGTTTCATACGAAAACGCGCGGGGAAACATCTCAAGCAGGGGGTTAAACACCAATATAAGGCTGTCGTTGGATGAGCTGGTTTTGTATGTTGATTACACCTTTTTAAATGCAGTAAAACGATACGACGACAACAAACCCCTTGAACTTACTCCCCAAAATCGTTTGACAACCACCCTCGCTTACGAAGATGAAGAGAAAGGGATTAAGGCGGGATTAGAAGCCTTTTATTTCGGGCATCAGTTTACGGATGATGGCTCAAAAACACCTGAATACTGGATGCTGGGGGCTTCGGTACAAAAACGTTTCGGACATATAACCCTTGTTTTAAATTTGGAAAATATATTAAATATTCGGCAGACAAAGTTTGAAAACATCGTTACAGGCAATTTAAATAACCCCGTTTTCAAAGAGCTTTATGCACCACTTGACGGTATTGTTGCAAATGTGGTTTTAAAATTTGATTTGTGATAGGGGCTTGACTGGGGCTATATACTTTTTTTCTGCGCTACAAGTTTTATCAAATTAAATAGAACTTTACTT
>JALVAQ010000016.1 GCA_027011095.1 Bacteroidales bacterium | reverse complement strand
CTATGAAGAATTACATCATCCTTAATATTAAGCTTATCAATCAACTCCAAATAAGGCTTTTTATCAATATAAAACTCACCGGCCACCAATAGCTTAACCGGAAATTTTCGTAACTTTTCATTGGCAAAAGCTTTTAACAAAAGGTCAAGCCCCTTATATTCCCGAACAAAGCCAAAAAACAACAAATAGTTATATTCTGCGGATAAACCTAACTTCTTCAACGCAACCTCACGCGGCACAGCTTTTCCAAAATTATCATACAGAGGATGGACAGTTAACAATTTTGGTTTTTTATTGTCAAAACTTTTTAAGTCAGTCAAAACTGCTTTAGACATAGTTACAAAACCATCAACCCGTTTAACAAAATATTTAGCCAACTGTTTATCTGCAGGTTTAGATTCGTGCGGAATAATATTATCCACAATTGCAACCACTTTGATACCGCTTTTTCGGATGATGCCTGAAATAGTACCTAAAGCAGGTCCCATATAGGGAATCCAAAACCTAACAACAACTAAATCAGGTTTTAACTTCTTAATTTCCCTTCCAACTTTTATCCAGTTTAACGGATTCATTGAATTAATGGACGTTTTAATAGTTAAGCCTTCTGGAGCAGGCTCATCAGTATATTGTGAAGTACCGGGAAAAAGAAAAGAAGGATATTGTAAACTAAAAGAGTAGATGATAACTTCATCACCTTTGTCCTGATAAGCTCTTGCCAATCGTTCATTAAATGTTGCAATACCACCCCCCCGCAGCGGCCATGCCGAGCCGATAATAATTACTTTTCTACGCCTGCCCATTCCTGTTCGGTTTTTTTAGCGCCATTGAGTGAACCTGCCGTTTCGCGGATTTTATATACACGGTCGCTACGGTTGTTCCTTGAGATAAGCTCTCCCAAAAACCCCGCCAGAAAGAGCTGGGTACCAAGTATCATTGCCAACAGGCCAAAGTAAAACAGCGGACGGTCGGTCATGCGAGGAATGTTCAGAATAAACTTTGTATAAGTCAGGTATGTTGCAATAACAAAACCTACAAAAAAGATAAGCGACCCCAGCGCTCCGAAAAAGTGCATGGGCCTGCTTGCAAACCGCGAAACAAAATTGATGGTAAACAAATCGAGGTAACCCTTTACAAATCTGTCCATTCCAAACTTTGTAACGCCGTATTTGCGTTTTTGGTGCGTTACCACCTTTTCATCAATTTTGGTAAACCCTGCCCATTTGGCAATTACCGGAATGTAGCGGTGCATCTCGCCATACACTTCAATATTTTTAACCACTTCGTTGCGATAGGCCTTTAACCCGCAGTTCATATCGTGCAGCTTTGTTTTAAACAACTTGCGGGTAGTCCAGTTATATAATTTTGAAGGAAGGTTTTTGGTGAGTTTTGAATCGTAACGTTTCTTTTTCCAGCCCGAAACAATATCGAGGTTGTTATCAAGAAGCATGTTTCGTAATCCGGGAATTTCATCGGGACTGTCCTGCAAATCGGCATCCATGGTTATTACCACATCACCCTGGCATATTTTAAATCCTTCATTTAAAGCAGCAGCCTTACCATAGTTGCGCCGAAATCTTATTCCTTTAACATGGGGCGATGCTGAAGCCAGTTCCTTTACTATTTGCCAGGAATTATCACTAGAGCCATCATCCACAAAAACCACCTCATACGAAAATCCGTTGGCTTTCATTACCCTTGCAATCCAATCATGAAGTTCCGGAAGCGATTCCTCCTCGTTATACAGCGGTACAATAACAGAAATATCCATTTTAAATATTTAGCAGTAAACAACCTTTTTTAGCAGGTACAAAGATAGTAATAAGTAAAACAAATTTACACTTCGATGGAGACCTGCTCTCTCTTGGCAAAGATAGCTACAATCAACGAAAACAGCGCACCGGTAAATAGGCTTCCAAAGATTGAGAAAACCGACATCAGCCCGGGCTGCATAAAGATTTTTGTTATTTCAAGCGCCTTGTTAAGATCTGCATCCGACATGTCGGGATTGGCCTCTATCATTTTATCTTCGGCATTGGCCAATAGATTATCTACAAAAGCAGGGTTGATATATTTCATGTAAACATAAGTATAAACAGCCATGATTACCGCAATACTGATAGAGGCATAAAGGCCTATCATAAATGCTTTTCCGTAGGTAGCAAAACCATCGAGTTTGTTGTTACGCACCGAATAAACAGCCCACGCCAATCCCAAAGCAAACACAATATAGTAACCGAACTGAATATATGATTCGTCATCCACATCAAGTAAAAACAAGGCCAGTTTAAAAATTATCAGCGCCACAGAAACTAACACACCGGCAGTCAGCGAAGAAGAGAAAATTGATTTTTTTTCCATGATTGTTGTTTTGAATTAATTTGAGGTAAAGATAAAAAAAACTCAAAAAAGGTTGCCGGTTATACAACATTAATTATTTTTGCCGCGGGGTAAGTCTTATACGACCAGCTCCCACTGAATTCCCCCAGGATCGGAAGGTAGCAAGGGTAGGTGGTTGAGCGGTGCGATGTAAGTAGCTTACCCCTTTTTTATTTTCCGCATTAAGACACCCAAATAATTTTTTTTATGTTCTTTTCTCGTTTCGACAAGAAACCATACCTTATCGATGGAGCAGGGAACCATCCCGAAAGCTTTCGAGAAGCGCCCCACACTTCGATACATTTTTTTCCTCCTATCGTCAGGAAAAAACACTCAGTGTGACCATCGTGTCCGGCTATGGTGCCTACTACTTTCTAGTTCTAATTTTCTTAAATTGTAATTCCCTTCAAATATACGACTATCTTTCTTAATTACAAGTAATTGAGGCATGCACTATAAGCCATTGTTACCTACTGACATTTTATTCTATTTTCAATTCATAACTTGTACTTCTTCCTCCTGCATCTTCTTTCTGTAAAACATCTTTTTTAATTAAGTCATTAATATCTCTAACCGCTGAATCTTTTGAGCATTTTGCAATCTTCGCCCATTTTGAAGAAGTTAGTTTTCCTTCAAAACCATCTAACAATTTATTTAATATCTTTTTCTGTCGTTCATTAATGATTGTTTTTGAATGCTTATTCCAGAAATCAGCTTTAAACAATACTTTTTCCAAAATTGTGTCAGTTGATTTTATTGCATTAATTAAACAGCTTAAAAACCATTTTATCCAATCAGTAATATCAAGGCTCCCTTTTTGTGTTTTCTCAAGTATTTCATAGTACTGTTTTCTTTCAATTCTTATTTGAGCTGACATACTATAAAAACGCTGAGTCGTATTATCTGATTGAGCTAACAACATGTCTGTTAAGGCTCTTGCTATTCGACCATTTCCGTCTTGAAATGGATGAATAGTCACAAACCAAAGATGTGCAATTGCGGCTTTTATTACTAAATCAATTTTATCTTTTTTGTTAAACCAGTCTAAAAATTGATTCATTTCGTTTTCTATAAGAGAAGCATCCGGGGCTTGAAAATGAACTTTTTCTTTTCCTGGTCGGCCGGAAATAACTTGCATTGTTCCACTAATTCCTTTTCTCCAATCTGCAACAATTATTTTAAACATTCCACTTCTACCCATTGGAAATAATGCGGCATGCCAATCGAAAAGCCTATCTGTTGTTAACGGGTTGAAACAATTTCGTGTTGCATCAATCATCATATCTACCATTCCATCGACATTTCTATCGGACATTACTAATCCTGCGAATTTCATCCCCAATCTTTGGGCAATTGAAGAACGGACTTGGTCAGGGTTTAAAAGTTCCCCTTCAATCTCAGCTGATTTTAATACATCTAATGTCAATGTTTCCAATAAGGCTTCATCCCTCAAATCAAAGCCCAATGTTGCCATTCTTCCTATTAATCGACCTTGTAAATTTCTTGCTTCACTTAATAAGTTAATAAATTCGTTACTTTCCCAGGTAAAATTAGGCCAGTTTTCTATTTGATGTATGTAAAAACTCATTCGTTGTAATATTTGCAACAAATATACATATTAATCTCTGCATTCAATAACTTTCGTTGCATTATTTGCATTATTTAAGTGGTTTATTCGTTGCACATTCTATTTTTTTGTTTGTGGGCAACTCGTTATATAAGCTGTTTAAAAAGTCTTTTGTGCTTGGATTGTCAGTCGGGCAGGGAGCCGAAGCCTGACTAAACGTTTGAATGTCTGTTCCAAAAGTGTGGGAAACAAGACAATTATTCTCTGATAAGAGTATTCCGTGCGAGATTTAACAATTAGAATTACCGGCAAAAAGATTATAAAATTATTCCGGAAACAGTTTTGCCATCATTTCAGATGCTTTTCCCTTTAAAAAAACATCGGTTATGTGAAAGGTATAATTGGAAGGCTCCACATTGATTTCAATAATTTTAGCGCCGTTGTTTTTGGCAATAAGCGGGATTTGACTGGC
>JALVAQ010000015.1 GCA_027011095.1 Bacteroidales bacterium | reverse complement strand
ATTTGGGACAATCTGTAAGCGAAGCGGTTATTACAGTACCAGCTTACTTTAACGACTCACAGCGTAAAGCTACGCAAGAGGCCGGTGAAATTGCCGGGCTTAAAGTACGTCGTATTATTAACGAACCTACTGCAGCTGCTTTAGCTTACGGCCTCGACAGAAAACAACAGGATGAAAAAATTGCTGTTTACGACCTTGGTGGTGGTACTTTCGATATCTCCATTTTGGAGTTGGGCGATGGCGTTTTTGAAGTAAAATCAACCAATGGTAACACACACCTTGGTGGTGATGATTTTGATGAAAGAATAATTAACTGGTTGGCCGACGAGTTTCAAAAGGATGAAGGTGTTGATTTAAGAAAAGACCCCATGGCACTTCAGCGCTTGAAAGAAGCTGCTGAAAAAGCAAAAATTGAGCTTTCTTCTGCCAGCGAAACCGAAATCAACCTGCCATATATTATGCCTGTTGACGGTATTCCGAAACACCTTGTACGCAAACTTACCCGTGCTAAATTTGAGCAACTGGTTGACGATTTGGTACAAGCTACCATCGGGCCATGTAAAGAGGCTTTAAAAGATGCCGGGTTATCGGCTGCCGACATTGATGAGGTAATTTTAGTAGGTGGCTCAACACGTATTCCTGCCATTCAAAACATCGTTAAAGATTTCTTTAACAAAGAACCACACAAAGGGGTTAACCCCGATGAGGTTGTTGCCATTGGAGCTTCTATCCAGGGTGGTGTTTTAACCGGTGAAGTAAAAGATGTGTTGCTGCTTGATGTTACTCCTCTGTCGTTGGGTATTGAAACCCTTGGTGGTGTTATGACCAAGCTTATTGAGGCCAACACTACCATCCCGACAAAAAAAGCGGAAGTATTTTCAACCGCTGCCGACAATCAGCCATCGGTTGAAATTCATGTACTGCAAGGAGAACGCCCGTTGGCTAAAGACAACAAAACCATTGGTAAATTCCACCTTGACGGTTTACCACCGGCACCGCGTGGCGTACCGCAAATTGAAGTTACTTTCGACATCGACTCAAACGGTATTTTGCATGTTTCGGCTAAAGACAAAGCTACCGGCAAATCACAAAGCATCCGTATTGAAGCTTCATCAGGTTTAACCGATGAAGAAATCAAAAAGATGAAAAGTGAAGCCGAGGCCAATGCCGAGTCTGACAAAAAAGCCAAAGAAAGAATTGACAAACTCAATGCTGCCGACGGTTTAATTTTCCAAACCGAAAAACAGATGAAAGAGTTTGGCGACAAACTGCCTGCCGATAAAAAAGCTGGTATCGAAAGCGCTTTGGAAGAGCTGAGAACCGCTCACAAATCGGAAGATTTAACAGCCATTGATTCCGCCATGGAAAAACTGAACGGCCTGTGGCAACAAGCCAGTCAGGAGATGTACCAAAGCGGCCAACAAGCTGATGGACAAACACCTCCTACAGGTGATGCAGGTAACAACGGTGGTGGCGATGGCCCTTCCGGTGGCGATGATGAAGTAACTGATGTTGACTTTGAAGAAGTAAACGACAAGTAAATGTTAGTTTAACCTAAAAAATTAAAACCCCGAATACAATTTGTGTTCGGGGTTTTTTTATTTTTGTACAAAACATTCAATATGTTAAAGGTAATCATTCTTGCAGCTATTGTTCTTGCTGTGGCCATTTTGTTTATGGCTGTTTTTCTTTTTGTAAAAGGCAGGGAGTTTCCCAAAACAAAAATCGGACACAATAAAAAGATGAAAGAAAAAGGTATTGAATGTGCTTTTTCGCAAGATTACCGTGCCTACCATCAAAAAAACTGGAAAGGGCCGTTTTAAAGAAAAGCCTTCAAAAAATATTGAAGGCCTTTTCTCCATTCAAAAACCAAAATTACTATTTGCCTCCTTTTTTACCTATATACATCTGAACAGAGCAATTAAAAGTCTGTCCATTAGTAAGTTGAATTTCTGTAAGCGCAGGGCTTCCCAAGCCACCCGAACCATACCATCCTACAAAATCACCGGTCGTCCATGTTCCACTATTATCATTATCTTTCCAAACATCAAGGTAATAATTGCCCGGATTAATATCAGTTAAAGTAAATGAAACGTTTGCGCCCGAGCCTGAAACTGTTCCAAATTTAATAGGTGAATTATTAGCCCAGTTATCATACGAAGTATAAATACTGACTTTTGCATTTGAGAGGTCTCCTGATGTACCGGCAGGAAAGCTTGCCGAACCCGTAATTTGTGTTACAGGTGCTAAAACATTTAAAGAGCCATTGCTACTGACAGTACCACCTTTTCCATCTGTTACGGTTACTGTAACTGAATAGCTGCCTGCCTGCCCGGGTGCTGTCCATGAAGCGTTGGCACCACTGCCCTGAACAGCTCCACCAGTGGCGTTATAAGCATATGTAAGGTTATCGCCATCAGGATCGGAAGCCGTTACTGCTACTGTTACAACACCGTTGGCAGCTACGCTTGAAGGTGTTACCGACACACTACTGATTACCGGGTTTTGATTAACGGGGGTTTTGTTACAGGATGATGATGAAAGGATTAGAACAAACATCATTGACATTGCTATCATCATTAATGCATTGAAAATTTTTTTCATAACAATTGTTTTTTTAAGTTGATAAATTTTTTTTCCGAAACTTTAAATCTTATAATCGCTGTTATTAAATTCATGTCGGATTTTCAACTTCAAATATATAGTTGCCCGTACCCCTTTTCATATAAGAAAGGATAACTGCCGCTGTTTTTTTATTATTCGTATGGAATTTGCGAGAATACGCAACAGGGTGAGGTTATAAAATAATTAACCCGTTCTTTTTCACGGCAAAAGCAGGAATCTTATCTATCCAGCAGTGAGATAGAATATATGTTTTCGCATTTGAGCTTTCCTTCTAAATAAAAAGTTATTTTGCCGTAAGTGAATGGAAAACATCTTCCATGCTTTGTTCCAACTGCGATAAGGAAAGAATATGTAATTTTTTTTCCGTGGCAAAGTTGAATATAGCTTCGCGGATATCATTCTCCTTTTCCGCTTCAAGCAACCAAACTCCTTTTTCCTGAAGCTTAACATTAATAATAAAAGGCAGGCCGGAAAGCATGGCGACATCAACCTCCTCCTTAAACTCAACTTCGTAATAGTTTCCGGTGCCGGCAATTTTCCATAAATTGGAAGTGTGGTCATCAGCCACTAGTTTTCCCTTGTGAATAATCACCACGCGGTCGCAAACAGCCTCTACCTCCTGCATAATGTGGGTGGAAAAAATAATTGTTTTCTCTTTTCCCAGTTCCGCAATAATGTTTCTGATTTCAACCAACTGATTGGGGTCTAATCCCGAAGTAGGCTCATCCAGTATCAAAATTTCAGGATCGTGAATCAATGCCTGAGCCAACCCTACCCGCTGACGATAGCCTTTTGATAAAGCACCAATTTTTTTGTGGCGCTCGGGCGTTAACCCCGTTAGCTCAATCATCTCATCAACCCTGCTTTTGGTATTAAACGAGGTGTTATACATATTTAATACAAAAGACAGGTATTCACTTATATACATATCAGGATAAAGCGGATTGTTTTCGGGCAGATAGCCAATTTGCGCTCTTGTGGCCAACTCATCCTCCAGAACATCTGTTCCATTTATAAAAACCGTACCTGAACTCGGGGTAATAAAAGAGGTAATAATTTTCATTAAAGTTGATTTGCCTGCTCCGTTTGGCCCCAGCAGACCTACCACTTCGCCTTTGCCAATATCGAATGAAACATTGTCAAGCGCCTTTTGCCTCCCATAAAGTTTGGTAACCTCTTTTATTTCGATTGATTTCATTGTTTGATTTTCAGTAAGCAGCAAAAGTAAAAAATATTATCACCTGCCCATTGAGCTATGTTTTAGCTTAAGAATTTTTAACCAATCATCATCTGTATAAATAATATCTCCTTCGATACAGCTGTTTTTGTATTTTAGCATTTTACTTAATTAAGTATGAATATTTCAAATTTATCGCGCCGAAATTTTTTTAAAGGAGCACTGGCTGCTGCTGCTTTAGGCACTTTCGCCATGTGGGATAAAATGGTGAAAACAAAACACCTGACAACAGCAAAAAAGAACCTTAAATTGCTGTTTAACCGAAATAAAGAAGTATTATTTACTGATGACTTTATTGTTGTAAACAGATTGGATAAAACAGAAGTTTTTTCAGCACATTGCACCCACCTTGGCTGTTTAATCAACCAGTTTGAAGATGGTAAACTGGCATGTCCGTGTCATGGCTCAAAATTTTCGCTTAACGGAACAGCCCTGAAAGGCCCCGCCTATAAACCCTTAAAAAAAGAAAACTTTCACTTTGATAAAGAAAGGAAATATATTATTATTGATTGATAGGGCTAATTCCTGTTTTGTATTTATAAATCTCGTCTTTCCATT
>JALVAQ010000014.1 GCA_027011095.1 Bacteroidales bacterium | reverse complement strand
ATTATTGACTGTATTGCGATTTATTTTAATTTTATAACAAAATTCAATTTCCATGAAACTGAAACTGTTACTTGTTCTTCTGGTTGTTTCTTTCCGTGTTGCCGCTCAACAAATCGATCTTAAATCTTTTATCTGGAACCTTTCTTCCGATACTGTTTCTGCCACTGATGTTGACCCTTCCGATGTTTATTTGGCGTTGTTTTCCAAAGGAATTATTGACAACCCCTTTTTTAGGGATAACGAAAAAAAGCTACAATGGGTAAGTAAAAGAGAATGGACTTTTGAAACTGAGTTTACACTTTCTGCCGAAACGCTGAAAAAGGATAGGGTTGAGATGGTGTTTGAAGGGTTGGATACCTATGCCGATGTTTATCTAAACGGGCAGTTGGTCTTAAAAGCCGATAACATGTTTCGTAAGTGGGTGATAGATGTCAAGCGAGTGGCAAAAAGAGAAAACCGGTTAAAAATTGTTTTCAGGTCGCCGTTTAAAGTTATTAAAGCTGCAAGGAATGAAGGAAAATGGAAACTACCCTACGATTATGGCTATGTGCGCAAAGCACCCTATCATTTTGGGTGGGACTGGGGGCCGACGTTTGTAACCTGCGGCATTTGGAAACCGGCATATTTGAAAGCATGGAATAACGCAAGGCTCAACGATTTTTTTGTGAGGCAGAATTGGGTCACGCCATTGCTTGCTGAGCTGAAGCTGTCGCTATCGTTGGAAGCTGCTCAACATGATACAGTGGTAGTGCAGGTTTACCGTGATTCGGTTTTACTGCGTGAAGATAGTGTGGCGGTGTACGAGGGAATAAATAAATATTTGATGGAAGATGCTATTGTTGTACCCCGATTGTGGTGGCCAAACGGGATGGGGGAACCTCATCTATACAACTATAAAGCAGTTGTGCGATCTGAAGGCAAAAACCTGGATTCCATGACTGTCGCCACCGGATTAAGAAATATTGAACTGGTTCAGCAACCTGATTCTATTGGGAGGAGTTTTTATTTTACAGTAAATGGGGTACCTCTTTTTGCAAAAGGAGCCAATTACATTCCTCCCGATAATTTTTTGCCCCGTGTTACGCCAGAGAAATATAAAAAAATAATTTCAGACGCCAAAGGTGCCAATATGAACATGTTACGTGTATGGGGTGGTGGCACCTACGAAGATGATGCCTTTTATCGCCTTTGCGATGAGAACGGTATTTTGGTGTGGCAGGATTTTATGTTTGCCGGCGACATGATACCCGGTGATACGGCTTTTCTAAACAATGTACAGCAGGAGGCTGTTGATAATGTGGTTCGTTTGCGCAATCATCCCTGTATAGCGCTGTGGTGTGGCAACAACGAAATAGATGAAGCCTGGCACAACTGGGGCTGGCAAAAGCAGTTTAAATACTCAAAAGAGGATTCTGCAAGACTTTGGCATGTTTACCAACATCTTTTTGAGAAGGTGTTGCCGGATATTGTTCTTAAGTATGATCCGGAAGCATTTTATTGGCCAAGTTCACCCTCTATCGGCTGGGGAAATGCTGAGGCCTATAAACAGGGAGACGTGCATTATTGGGAGGTTTGGTGGGGAAAAGCACCCTTTTCATTTTATAAGCATAAAATAGGCAGGTTTATGAGTGAATACGGTTTTCAGGGTATGCCCGATATGAAAACCATCTACGAGTTTACGTTGCCCAACGACAGATTTATGGGTTCTGAAGTGTTGGATGTGCATCAAAAGCACCCATTCGGATGGGAGGCCATTAAGGAATACATGGAACGCGATTTTCCGGTTCCCGACAACCTTGACGATTACGATTACGTCAGTCAATTGTTACAGGCGGAGGGGATAGGTATGGCAATCGAAGCACATCGCAGGGCAAAACCTTACTGTATGGGTACTTTATATTGGCAGCTTAACGACTGCTGGCCGGTGGTGTCGTGGTCATCGGTTGATTATTACGGACGTTGGAAGGCACTCCATTACAAGGTGAAAAACGATTACAAACGCGAACTGGTTTCCATTGACGAAAAAGCCGACAGCCTGCAAATATGGGTGATTACCGATGATGTGAAAACCAAAACCTGCTATTTACGCTGGAACCTTATTAATTTTTACGGAAACAGTTTGGTGTCAGGTAATAAAGCGGTAGTGTTAAAACCCAATTCATCAAAGGTTTATAAAACGTTGGATGTACATCAACTTAAAACTGCCGATACAAATACAGTGGTGCTTGCTGTTGTTTTGTTGTCGGAGGACTCGGTTGAATTGGCTTTTAACAATTATTACCTTGCAAAACCTAAGTATTTGGAACTACCAAAACCTGATATTGATATTGTGTTGGAAAAAGCAGCTTCTGGATACACAATCTATTTAAAATCAGATTGCTTAGTCAAAGGAGTATATTTGTCAACGCAGGTAAAAGGCAGTTTTAGTGATAACTATTTCGACCTTTTGCCGGATAAACAAAAGCAGCTCTTTATTAAAACAAACGAAGTTTTAAAACCGGGCGATATTAAAATTAAAACGTTTTATGATGTTAAAAATTTTGACTGAGAATAAAAAAGCTGCCGGTATGCCGGCAGCTTTTTTATTATCCAAGATAGGATTTTAAAATTTTGCTTCGAGAGGTTTGTTTAAGCCTTCGGATAGCCTTTTCTTTAATTTGACGTACTCTCTCACGCGTCAGGTCAAATTTTTCGCCTATTTCTTCCAGTGTCATAGGATGTTTGCCGTTTAACCCGAAATAATCTTTAATAACGTCCTGCTCTTTTTCCGACAGGGTTGAAATGGCACGGTCAATCTCTTTGCGGAGTGATTCGTAAAGCAATCCTGTTTCCGGTGTTGTGGAATCTTCACTTTTAATAACGTCAATCATGGTGCTGTCTTCGTCCTGAAGCAAAGGAGCATCCAATGAAGTATGTTTGCTGCTGTTTTTTCTCGACTCTTTAATGTCGGAAACAGGCAACTTGGTGTATTCGGCAATTTCGGCAACGGAAGGTGCGCGCTCAAATTCCTGTTCAAGATGGGCAATGGCCTTATTAATCTTAGTGGCCATACCAATTTTGTTCATGGGCAAACGTACGATACGTGCCTGTTCGGCCAGCGCCTGCAAAATCGACTGGCGAATCCACCAAACAGCATAAGAAATAAACTTAAATCCGCGGGTTTCGTCAAAACGTTGGGCAGCTTTTATCAGTCCCAGATTTCCCTCGTTGATGAGGTCGGGAAGACTCAAACCCTGATTTTGATATTGCTTGGCCACCGAAACAACAAAACGCAGGTTTGCTTTGGTAAGTTTTTCCAAAGCAATTTTATCACCCTGTTTTATTCTTCTGGCAAGTTCAACCTCTTCGTCAGCAGTGATAAGGTTTTCTTTACCAATGTCGTGCAAATATTTATCAAGAGAAGCTGTTTCTCTGTTGGTAACTTGTTTTGTAATTTTAAGTTGCCTCATTTTGCTTTTTTTTGTTTTAAAGGTTCTTCTTTAACGGAAGCTATCCTTAAATGTTTCTAAATTTAAAAAAAACAGTAGAAATATTTTCTGACAAATGTTTACCCCAAATAGGATTTCAGGATTTTACTTCTCGAAGTTTGTTTCAACCGCCTAATGGCCTTTTCTTTTATTTGCCGAACCCTTTCGCGTGTTAAATCAAATTCTTCGCTAATTTCCTCTAAAGTCATGGGATGTTTTCCTTTTAGCCCGAAATAGAGCCGGATAACAGCCGCTTCTCTTTCCGAAAGGGTTGAGATGGCTCTGTCTATTTCCTTTTGCAGCGATTCGTAAAGAAGCTGTGTTTCGGGGGTAGTATTCTCATCACTTCTAATAACATCGTACATGTTATTGTCTTCGTCCTGCAACAGAGGGGCGTCCATCGAAACATGCCTCCCGGCGTTTCGCATGCTGTCCTTAATCGACTGTTCCGACATCTCCAGCTCCGCGGCAATTTCCGAAACATGTGCCTTACGTTCGTGAATTTGCTCAAGCCGTGCAGCCGCCTTATTTATCTTGTTGATAGAGCCTATTTTGTTGAGCGGAAGCCTTACAATGCGCGATTGCTCGGCCAACGCCTGAAGAATAGACTGACGAATCCACCATACAGCATACGAAATAAATTTAAAACCACGGGTTTCATCAAAGCGTTGTGCCGCCTTAATAAGTCCCAGATTGCCTTCGTTGATAAGGTCGGTAAGCCCCAGTCCCTGATTTTGGTACTGTTTTGATACCGAAACTACAAAGCGAAGGTTGGCGTTGGTAAGCTTTTCCAATGCCACTTTGTCGCCCTGCTTAATTCTTCTGGCAAGTTCTACTTCTTCTTCTGCTGTTATCAGGCTTACCTTTCCAATGTCATGCAAATACTTATCAAGCGATGCATTTTCACGGTTGGTAACCTGTTTGGTGATTTTAAGTTGTCTCATTCAATGGGTTTAAGTGGCCAATAGGTCTGTTTGTTATTGTTTTCTTTCAGGACGTGGAATTAACACCTTGCGCGAAAGTTTGAGCTTTCCTGTTTTGGGGTCAACGCCAATCAGTTTTACTTTAATCTTATCGCCAACCTTTAACACATCTTCCACTTTATCAATGCGTTTCCAGTCGATTTCCGAAATGTGTAACAGGGCATCTTTTCCGGGAAGGATTTCAACAAAAGCACCAAAAGCAACAATGTTTTTAACGGTTCCCAAATATACTTCGCCTACTTCGGGGACAGCAACAATGGCTTTGATACGTGCTTTGGCAGCTTCGATGGACTGTTTGTCGCTTGAAACAATATCAATAACGCCAAAGTTTCCTTCTTCCTGAATGGTAATAACAGTACCGGTTTCTTTTTGCATCTCCTGGATGACTTTTCCACCGGGGCCGATAATGGCGCCGATATATTCTTTGTCAACCATCATCTTTTCAATCCTTGGAACATTGTCTTTGTAATCGGCACGAGGCTCGGTAATGGTTTTGGCCATTTCGCCTAAAATGTGCATCCGTCCCTGACGAGCCTGCTCAAGTGCCTGCTCCAGGATTTCGTATCTTAAACCATCTACTTTAATGTCCATCTGGCAGGCAGTAATGCCGTCAACAGTTCCGGTAACTTTAAAGTCCATGTCGCCGAGGTGGTCTTCATCACCAAGGATATCGGAAAGTACGGCAAATCTTTCACCGTCGGTAATTAATCCCATGGCGATACCTGAAACAGGTTTGGTAATTTTTACCCCGGCATCCATCAGCGCAAGGGTTCCGCCACAAACAGTTGCCATGGACGATGAGCCGTTGGATTCCAAAATATCGGAAACGATACGGATAGTATAAGGATTTTCTTCTTCACCCGGAAGAACCTGTTTTAAAGCACGCATGGCAAGGTTTCCGTGTCCCACTTCGCGACGGCCTACACCTCTAATTGGACGGGCTTCACCGGTGGAGAAGGGAGGGAAGTTGTAGTGCAATAAAAATTTATTGTAACCGTCGATAACGGCACCGTCAATCATTTGCTCGTCCATTTTGCTTCCAAGCGTAACGGTAACCAGCGACTGGGTTTCACCTCTTGTAAAAATAGCTGAGCCGTGTGCCGATGGCAGATAGTCAACTTCACTCCATATGGGGCGAACCTGATCAAGTTTTCTGCCGTCAAGTCTGATTTTTTCGTTGAGGATAGCGTTGCGAACAGCTTCTTTTTCCACATCGTGGAAGTAGCGTTTAACAAGTTTTTCTTTTTCGGTACGCTCCTCTTCGGAGAAGGTTTCCAAATAGGCTTCGCGGATGGCTTTAAAGCCATCGGTGCGGGCATGTTTGTCAGGGTTTCCTTGTAAGGCTAACTGATAGCACTGGTCGTAAGTGTTTTCGTGAACAGCTTTTTTTAGTTCCTCATCATTTGTTTCGTGACAATATTCGCGTTTTGGATTGGCTTTTTCAACTTTTGCAGCAAGATCGATTTGTGCCTGGCACTGAACTTTAATGGCTTCGTGAGCAACTTTAAGGGCTTCCAGCATAACGGCTTCCGAAACCTCTTTCATTTCGCCTTCAACCATCATTATGTTGTCGAGGGTAGCGGCAACCATCAGCTCAAGGTCAGCCTCTTCCAGGGCAGTTTGGCTGGGGTTAATAACAAATTCACCATTTACTCTGGCAACGCGTACTTCTGAGATAGCTTCTTTTATGGGGATGTCCGAAACGGCCAATGCTGAGGAGGCGGCGAGGGCGGCAAGGGCATCGGGTAACACATCGTTACCGGCTGAAATTAGGGTAATTAATACCTGGGTTTCGGCATGATAATCTTCGGGGAAGAGCGGACGCAGGGCGCGGTCAACCAACCTTGAAATCAGGATTTCATATTCCGAAGGCCTTCCTTCACGTTTAAAAAAGCCACCGGGAAATTTACCTGTGGCAGCATATTTTTCTTTGTAATCTACTGAGAGTGGCATGAAGTCCACATCTTCTCTGGCTTCCTGAGCAGAAACAACAGTTGCGAGCAACATGGTGTCGCCCATTTTAATAACGACGGATCCGTCGGCTTGTTTGGCGAGCTTACCGGTTTCGATGGTAACGGTTCTACCATCCGGTAAATCAAACGATTGTGTAATCAAATTGTATGACATATTGTGTTATAAGAAATTAATAATTCGGGTGTTTACATAAACACAAAAAAAGGCAATCGTAATAATTGCCTTTTTTTGCATAAGGTTAGCGCCATGACTATTTACGTAGTCCAAGCTCTTTGATAATGGCACGATATCTCTCGATGTCTTTAGCTTTTAAATAATCGAGTAATTTTCTTCTTTTACCTACTAATCTGATGAGCGAACGCTGGGTAAACAAATCTTTTTTGTTTTCCTTCATGTGTTCGGTAAGGTGTTTAATACGGAAGGTGAACAGAGCGATTTGGCCTTCTGCCGAACCTGTATCGTGTTCGTCGTTACCGTATTTTGTGAAAATCTCGGTTTTCTTTTCGGTGCTTAAATACATATCTTTCTACTTTGTTTTCGTTTTTGGGCTGCAAAAATAGCAACTATATTTGAATTGACAAATCTTTTTTACTTTTTATTTTGTTCTTCTTCAGGCGAAATCCATCCTCCTCCAAGTGCTTTGTAGAGGGCTATGTAAGCATCTAGCAACTCCTTGCGTGTTTGAGTGTAGGCAAGTTGTGCATCAAAGGCTTGCCTTTCGCTTTCCAGCACTTCGAGGTAGCTGGTTTGGCCTTTGTCGTACCTTTCGGCTGAAAGCATTTGTGCGTTGATGGCAGCATCGTTTCTGATTTTGGCAGCCTCAAGCTGTTTTTTATAGGTTTTAACAGCGATGAGTGCATCCTCAACCTCCTTAAATGCTTTTAGCGTTACATTTTGGTATTCAAGCAGGGCAGCTTCGGTATTGTGACGCTCAATTTCAACGCGGCGTTTATTTTTTCCAAACTGAAAAAGGGGACCTGTTAAACTTCCGGCAGCAGCCCAGGCAAGTCCTCCGGCATTAAAAGCAAGCAGGTCGTTGGTGGCATATCCCAATAACCCTGTGATGTTAAACGATGGCCAGCGCAAGGCTTGTGCCACACCTATTTTAGCATTTTGTGCCTCATACAATGCTTCGGCCTGTAGTACATCAGGACGGCGCCTCAGTAGTTGTGATGGTAGTCCGCTTGGTATATCACCCGGTAATTCCTGATCAATAAGTGCTTTCCCGGTAACTATTATGTCAGGTTTGTTGCCCAGTAAAATGCTCAGGGCGTTTTCAGTTTGTGCAACAGCCCTTTCGTATAAGGGAATGGCAGCTGCTGAAATGGCTGTTTGTATTTGCGACTGGTTGTAGTCTATTTCGGCAACAATACCGTAATCGAATCGGGCTTTTATAATGGCCATGCCGCTGTCGCGTGATGCATAGGTTTGCTGTGCTATTTCCAGTTTTTTTTGATACTCCAGCAGTGAAAAGTAGGTGGACGCAACCGCTGAAATCAGGCCTATTTGAACCGTACGCATACCATATTCGGAAGCCAACAAAGAGGCTCGTGCCGACTCGTTCATTCTACGATACTTGCCCCAGAAGCCTATTTCCCAGTACATTTCGGGGTAAGCATTAAAACTTGACGAGTTGTTGTTAAACCAAAACCCTGCACCAAAATTACCACTACCGGCATTGGCATTGTATCCCAATGAGGGCCATTGCTCGGCTTTGGTCATGCCCAGATTGGCGCGGGCGGCTTCAATTCTGGCAGCGGCTATCATTACATCTTTGTTGTTGGCCAGCGATTGTTTAATAAGTGTGTCAAGTATGGGGTCATTAAATAAATCCCACCATTTAAGATTAACCAGTGTGTCAGAAGCATTGTTTATGGTGTCAAATCTAAATTCGTTGGCACCTGTATATTGGGGGCGCTCAAAATCCGGACCGGCAGCACAGCCTGAAAAATAGATTACAATGGCAGATAAAAGAATTATATATAGATTTTTCATATTGTATATGTTTTTCATCTTTTTAATTAAACCACAAGTATTAAATATGATTTATGCTTCGATGGAAGTATTTTGTTCAGCATCTTCTTCAGCAAGTTTATCCCGTTTTTTTTCATAACCAAATAGCTTTCCTATGGCTACAAAAAGCATGGGATAAAGAAAGACTCCCAAAAAGGTTGCAACAGTCATTCCTCCAAGTAAAGCCATACCCATTACTTTACGAGCTTCGGCACCTGCTCCGCTGGCAATTACCAATGGAAATACTCCGAGAATAAATGAAAAGGCTGTCATTAAAATAGGTCTAAATCGTGATTTGGCAGCTTTAATGGCTGCGTCAAACAGGCTAAGGCCTTTTTTAAATTCATCGTTGGCAAACTCAACAATCAGGATGGCATTTTTGGCTGCCATTCCAATTAACATCACAAAAGAGACCTGTGCAAAAATGTTGTTCTCAAAAGTGGGACTGATTAACCTTCCGAGATACAGGAACAGCAACGAACCGAAAATAGCAAAGGGTGTACCCAATAATATTGCCAGAGGCAGTGACCATGATTCATACTGTGCCGCAAGGATTAAGAATACAAATATCAGTGAAAATGTTAAGATTGCACCCAACGATCCCGATGCCCTATCCTCTTCAAACGACATGGCATTCCACGAATAGGTCATGTCTTTAGGAAGTACATCGGCTGCCACTTCACGCAGCGCCTGCATGGCCTCGGCAGAAGTATGCCCCTGTGCCGGAGTACCTGTAACCTCCACCGCCCTGAAAAGGTTGAAACGATTGGTGTATTCAGGCCCCGAAATATCGCGAATGGTTACCAGTGTTGACAAAGGAACCATGTCACCATCTTTATTTTTTATAAAGAAGTTGTTGATATCTTTTTCGCTCATACGGTATTGGTTCTCAGCCTGGATATAGGTTTTGTATAGTCTTCCAAAACGGGTAAAATCATTTACGTAAGAACCACCCATGAAAGCGCCTACTGTTTTATACAACTCATTGAGGTTAATACCCATTTTCAGAGCTTTTTCACGGTCGATATCCATGTACCGTTGGGGCACGTTGGCTTGGAATGTGGTAAATGCTCTGGCAATTTCCGGACGGGCATTGGCAGCTTTAATAAACTTAGCTGTGTGGGATGCCAGATAATCAGGTGTGTTGCCACCCAAATCCTGTAGCATGATGCTAAATCCTGAACCGTTACCTAATCCGGGAATAGCCGGCGGGCCAAAAGCGAAAACCTGGGCTGCCGTTATTTGCTGCAACTCTTTGTTGACCTTTGCAATAATTTCTTTAACTGTCAAATCGCGTTCATCCCAGGGTTTTAAACTTACAAACAGGAATCCTGTATTTGTTGACATGGCTCCTGACAACATGGAGTATCCGGTCGCAGTGGTTACAAAACTTATTTCTTTGTGTTTCAATAAAATATCTTCAATTTGTTTTGCAACAGCATCCGACCGTTGCAATGATGCAGCATCAGGCAACTGTAGGTTTACAAAGAAGTAACCCATATCTTCCTCCGGAATAAATCCTCCCGGAACAAGTTTTCCCACCAAAACAACTCCCACCGTAATGATTACAATAAAAATAATTCCACGTTTAATTTTATTGGTAACCGAATTGGTAAACTTCATATATGAGCCGGTTGTTTTGTCCATCCACTTATTGAACTTACCAAAGAACCATCCCAAAGGCCCTTTATACGTTTGCGGTTTCTTAAGCAGAAGCGAGGAGAGTGCAGGGCTTAATGTAAGAGCGTTAAGCGATGAAACCAGCACGGAAACTACGATGGTAATGGCAAACTGCTGATAAAGGCGTCCGGTAATGCCTGCCATACCTGCCACAGGAATAAACACGGCGACAAGTACCAGCGTGGTAGCTATAACAGGAGCTGTTACCGCTTTCATAGCAGCAATGGTAGCCTGTTTTGATGACATTCCTTTTTCGATATTTACCTGCACCGCTTCTACTACCACAATAGCATCGTCAACTACGATACCAATGGCCAGCACAAGTCCCAGCAACGAAAGCACGTTGATAGTGAAACCAAGCATAGGAAAGAAAATAAATGCACCTATTAATGAAACAGGGATGGCGATAACAGGAATCAGCGTGGCGCGCCAGTCCTGGATAAATATAAATACCACCAGAATTACAAGAATAAGCGCTTCAATCAAAGTAATAACAATATCCTTAATACCGGCGGTAATGGCATAAGTAGTGTCCATGGAAACATCCCATTTGATGCCTTCAGGAAAACGTTTTGCCAACTGCTCCATCTCTTTTCTTATATTTTGTGAAAGTTCAACGGCATTAGAACCGGGAGCCTGGTAAACGGCAACAATAGAAGCCGTTTTTTTGTTCAGTCGGGTTTTAGCAACATACATTTCCACACCAAGCTTAATGTCGGCAATATCTTTTAGCTTAACCTGTGATCCATTAGGTAAGGTGCGAACTACGATTTCGCCAAACGCTTCCGGTGAGTTAAAACGTTCCGGCATCCTTACCGTATAGGTAAAGTCTGTTCCGGGAGGTGCCGGTTCGGCGCCAAACTTACCGCCGGGAACAACTGCGTTTTGTTCGTTGATGGCATTGATAATTTCGCTGACGGTGATACCCATTTTTGCCAGGCGGTCGGGTTTAACCCAAATACGCATGGAATAGTCGGAAGCACCCAAAACATCCACACGGCCTACCCCTTTGGTTCGGGCAAGTTGGTCTTTTATATTAATGAGTGCATAGTTTCCCAAAAAATCCTGGTCGTACCTTCCATCAGAAGTTAGCGTAACCAGCATTATAATATTGGGAAGTGTTTTTTGTGTTTTAACACCCAGCCGTTTTACCGGTTCCGGTAATTTGGCGTTGGCAGAGGAGACCCTGTTTTGAACCAAAACGGTATTCATATCAGGGTCGGTACCCACTTCAAACGAAATTTCAAGCGACATGGTTCCATCGTTGGCGTTGGTCGATTTCATGTAAATCATGTTATCAACACCATTGATTTCCTGTTCCAGCGGGGTGGCTACCGATTCTTCAACGTTAAGGGCATTGGCTCCCGTATAAGTGGCGCTTACGCGCACAATGGGGGGAGTGAGGCTTGGATATTGTTCGATGGGCAAGCCGATCATTGAAACAACACCCACAATTACAATCACAATGGCTATTACCATTGCAACGATTGGTCGGTGGACAAAAAAGTTACCTTTATTTTCAGCCATAACCGTTAGTTTTTAGCAGATTGATAAATGGCTTCAAATTTTGCAGCAGTCGGCTTAATTTTAAGGCCGGATTGTACTTTTTGAAGCGCATCAATTACAATTTTATCACCGGGTTTAAGACCTTTTTTAATAATCTGCATATTACCTGTTTTATAACCTGGTGTTATTTCAACTTTGTTAACCGTGTTACTGTCGGAAACCACAAAAACCGAAAACTGTCCCTGCATCTCCATAATACAACGTTGTGGAATAACAATGGCATCTTTAATAACATCCATATTAACTTCAACCTTGGCGTACAAACCCGGTTTTAACAATCCTTCAGGATTTGGAAAAACAGTTTGAACCAACAAGGTTCCCGTTGAAGGATCAATATTACGGTCAACAAATTTTACATATCCTTTATATTTAAAGGTGGAACCATCAGCAAGAATCAGGCTGACTTGTGATTGATTACCATTTTCTCTCTTTTTTGTTACGGTCTGCTGATTTTTAATAAATTCTCTTGCCAAACCTAAAAAGTCAGCCTCCGTCAAATAAAAATCTACTAATACAGAGTCAAGCAGAGAAACAGTATTTAAAATAACCGGATTAGGATTTTGCCCCACGAACTCACCAACTTTGGCTTGTGTTTTTCCAATAACACCATTAGTAGGTGCCAGAATACGACAATAGCCAAGTTCAATTTTTGCAAGTCGTACGCTCGATTTAGAAGCTTCAACATAAGCAACAGCAGCTTCGTATTCAGCTTTGGCAGCATCCAGATCACTTTTACTGACGGCATTTATTTTGGCCAAGGGTTCAATGCGATCCAAATCATTTTTTGCTTTCACCATGGCTGTTTGTGCTTCGGCTAACTGGCTTTCTGCCACCGCAACCTTAGCCTGAAACGGTTGTGGGTCGATGGTGTACAATAATTCACCTTTTTTTACACGGGTGCCTTCCGAAAAATGGATGCCTTCAAGAAATCCACTTACCCGGGCACGGATGGGAATATCACGTTGTCCGTAAACCTGTCCCACAAAAGATTCGTAAATGGGAACATCTTTTTGAATCACGTCCACCACAGGAATCTCAGGGGGAGTGGGAGCAACTTTTTTATCTTCCTTACAGGAAACGGAAATGAGTAAGATTGCAAAAATAAAGCTTGCGAATCTTAAAGATCGTTTAAAATGCTTCATAGAAAAACAGGTTAAATATTTTGACTAAAATTTGTACAAAGATAAGGTTTTTAGCAATTTAATTTTAGTTTATATCTAACTATTTTAGATTTAAGTATTTGCAACCGGATTGTTTTTGTTTTGATGCGTCCCGGAATTTATTAAAATAGGTTATTGGTCTTTTCTATTGTTTCTTCCCGAAAGCCATCGGGACTTGTTTCTTGTTACTTGCTTACAATAAACCCTAAATCGTAATCCTGAACCAGTGTAAGTTCGGTGGCAACCGAGAGTTTTACCGTTTTTGTTACCGAGTGGCGCGATGCAAACAGCCCCAACGCATTGTCGCCTTTGATGTTTGAAAACTGTGGAGCCTCTTCTAAAATTCCACCTGAAGTGTTGTTTACCTCATAATAGGTGTCAAAATCTTGTGATGCGCAGGCGATGTAAACATCAACATTACCGGCCCAGCGTTTTACATTGGGGTCTTTTTGCAGTGTGTTGTTTAAAATATTGTAAAACTGGATTCCGGTATAGGGTATCGACATGGTTTCGGTTCCTTCGGTGTTAACAGATTTTTTAACACCCAACGACCACGACACGGTTTTTTGCAGGGTGTCAGTACTGTTCGGCCAAAGTTCGCGGTAATGGAAAGAGAGGTTGATTTCGTAACGTTTACCGTTGGGTGCCGACTTCCATTCAATTTCTTTGTCGTAGTTAAAATTAATTCGCGATACGGGATAGGTAATGGGGAAATCAGGTATAACTGATGTTTCGGCTTCGATGGTTCCGTTATTTTTTTTAACAGAGAGGTGATAAACCGCCTGGTTGTTTAATGCCGCCGTGCGAACAGCATAGTACATAAGTTGGTTGGGATAATAAAATACGGAGTCGCCGGCCTGTTTGTTGTGAACGGTGATTGTATCGAATACAAACTTTTGAATTTCGGAACCGTTTTTAATGCCGGTAAGCTCAACATCAAGCTTGTAAGGGTAGTTGCTGGAGTCGGGATTTTGAGCAAATTCCAATGCGTTGCCCGAGCCTAAAAAGGCTTTGGTAACCTTTACCCACAGAGTGTCATCCGATTTGTCGATTACCCCGTAAACAATGGTGATGTCCTTGTAATCGCTGTAAATATTTACATCGGTGTTACAACCGTTAAATAAGATTAGTAAAAGTGTGGTTGCAAAAAGGGATTTAATTATTTTCATTGTGATGGGTTATGAAATTATTTTAAGGCTCAAAAGTACAACTTTAATGTTTGCCAAATCAGTGACAGTATTAAAGAAGTTGAGGAACTTTTATGGCTTGTAAAATTAATGTGACAATTTGTGTCGGGGTAAAGGTTGCACAGATTAGACATTTGGCTCACAGTTGCAAACTGTGAGCGGAGTTGGTAAGGTGGGATAAGATGTTTTTAAACATATGGCGAAGAAAAGGAATAGGAATAGAAATAGGAATAGGAGAAGTAATATGATATCTTCAAAAAATTGGTTAAATTAAATTACAGTACAAAGCCAATGGCTTGCTACTATGATAACATAGAGGTATTGTTTCCGGCTACTTTCAACGAGAAAAGTGTCCCAACTTTGAGGTGTTTACTTGGTAACGTGAACACCACTATTTAACCAATCTT
>JALVAQ010000013.1 GCA_027011095.1 Bacteroidales bacterium | reverse complement strand
CTTTAACCTGCCATGGTAACGCCCCGCTTCGGGGGCTTTCCGTATTTTTGTTGTATCCACCGGGCTTCACCCGGTGCTATTCAAATAGCATCCCTTCGGGACTTTGGTAAAGAGTTGTTGAAAAAAAAAGGTAAAGTTTTTTAGCTTAACAAAATCACTATCACATCAAAATAGGAATTAGCCCAGGCCGGTCGTGGATATTAATACGTCGTGATTGATGCTTAAAGATAGCGGTAGCTTTAACAGGCTCCGAAACAAAAGATTGTATCAGATTAAAATTTGTAATGCAGGTTTTTAGCTATTCACCCTGAGGGTCAGCCTCGTTGCCCAAATCCTCAAAACTAACATCGGTAGGTGTTTTGATGGATGAATCAACGGTTTTCTCACTTTGTTCTTCGGCAGGCTTTTCACCGGTTTCAATAAAATTGATGGCGGTTATCAGGCCGTTTTTAAACTTCTCAAAATCTTCGCTGTACAAAAAGATTTTGTGTTTTTCATAAAAAAACTTCCCATCCTCCTGATTAAACCGCTTTTTACTTTCTGTAATGGTCAGATACTGCTGACCATTACGGGTTTCTTTCACATCAAAAAAATAAGTTCGTTTTCCGGCTCTTACCGCTTGTGAAAAGATGTCTTCTCTTCTACCGTATTTTTCGTGTTCTTCCATGCTTTTGAGGTTATGTCTCATTCCGTTTACATCAAACAAAAATAAAAATTAAATGAAATGACCAAGATTATTGCGATATTTTTTTTGCCGGGATTATTAACAACATTAACTAATAAATAAAACAAAAAGAACCGGGAATAATTCCTGCCTCAAATTCACCTGATAAATTACCTGTGGAATCATAATAATATACGGTGCCGTTTCTTACATAATCAAGGGCGTCTGAAGCATAAAGCGACTCAATATCCGGTCGTACGCCCAACGAATAGAAATTGTGAGTTCCTTGCGGGATAAGCGGCTCAGTTGGTATTTTGTGCGAATCTATATCCACTTTGCAGATACCATTATTTAAAAACCAAAGCCGGGTGCCGGCACCATTTATGTTAAGGGCAAAGGGGTTCATGTTTTTTTGCCCGAACACCAGTTTCTCCTCTACCGAGTCATTCACCGGGTCGATTCGGTATAAAGCGGGGATTTCAATATTGTTGTATCCTCCGCTGCATAACACCCACAACTTGTTACTGGCATCAGCCACCATGCTGTTTGGCTCAAGGGAAACCTGCACTGAATCCACTATCTTTTCGGTACCAACATCCAACACCAAAACCATGTTATTTTCAGGAATCTGGTTGAGCCTTGACCAGTTGTTAACAAAAACCTTGTCACCAATACGTACCAACGACTCAGAAGTTCGTCCGTGCAGATTAATGGTGTTTACAACCTTGTAGGTATTTAAGTCAACAACCGATATAAATTTGCTAAATAAATCGGATACCCAGGCTTTGTTATTATCAACAATAAGTATTTCGCGCGGCGAAGAAAGCCCGCTTATTTTATCAAGGAAAGCACCTGTATTTATGTCGATTACATAAACCACACCGGAATTATTTATCACAATGTATCCTTTGTTATCATGCACGGTCATGTAGTTGGCCACATCGCCGAGTGGCACTTTGTTGATTGCATAGAAGGCATCTTTGAAAACAGAATCGGAATGATACCAGGTAAGAGAGGCGTTTCCGGTGGTAAAATTTCCTTCATTCACCACAAAAACACCGGGCTTTTGGAATGTGGGAATATCGGGTTGTACAGGTTCTTTGGTACAGGAAGCAAGCACCAAAGTTACCATCCAAAACAACAAGAGCTTTTTTTTCATTTGTTTTTTTTATTAAGAAGTAATCTCAATACGTCTCTTTGAGGTTGACTTACCACTATCTTAAATCAAATTTAACAACCAGTTCAGCGTTTCTTCCGGGCATGGCACGCCATATAACTGCCTGATATTGTACATCAAACACATTGTTCAGTTTAAGCTGTACCGCAACATCAATATTTTTTAATACCCACTTTTTACCAAGCTGAATATCGTTTAGTATGTATGCAGGCAATAAATTGGAATAGGAATCGGCAGGGTTCATGGTGGTGGTTCTTGAACCTGTTGCAAGCAGGTTCCAACCCATATTCCAGCTTTTGTACCCGACATAAAAAAACAGATTACCGTGGTGTACGGGAATATAAATTAACTGCCGCCCGTTATACCCCTTTTCAACAGATAACTTACTCTCATCGGTTGTTCGTGTGTAGGCATAAAAACCCGATATATTGTAATACCAGCTGCCATACTTAAGATGAATACCCAACGAAGACTCTACGCCCCGCGATATTACTTCGGCAATATTTTCAGGCATCCAATAACGATAATCGGTAGGTTTCCACTGAATCCAGTTGGAAATATCATTGTAAAATGCGGTAATTTCAACGGTAAACGAAACCTCATCCGAAAGTTTTTCAAGGTAATTAATCCCCAATTCCGTTTCGAAACCATCCTCGGGGTTTAAGTGGGGGTTACCGCCCGGATACCAATATAAATCGTTAAGTGTGGGAAGGTGATAGTTTCGCGAAACCGATGCACGCACAAACAAATCTTTACTGCTAAACACTTTGTAGTTAACACCTGCATAAGGCATTACCGGCAATAAAACATCATCAACCATCTCCTCTCTTAAAAGCATGTCAACCGACAACTTTTTAAAAAACCGTTTATTTATGCCTGCATACAAAGTGGTTGAAAAACGGGTTTTCAACGATTGGTAGTTTGAACTATTAACACGATTGTAGTCGATATCGCAACCGGTTATAAGTGTAAAATCATCCGTTAACTGCTGCTTCCACTTTGCCTTGCCATAAAATCCGGATGTACGGTTTCGTGAATCTATCAGTGTTACGGGCTGAGCCGAATCGTTGGAGGTGGTTGTTTTTAAATAGTAATGTTGCTTTTCGTAAAACCAGGCTCCCTTCACCTCTATTTTGGTGTTGCTCTTCTGATAAAGGTATCCGAGAATGTTTCTGGTAAAAAAAGTATTTTGATACTCTTCGGGGTTGCCGCCCTTGTAAACGTTGGTCATAATAGGCGGAATATTTCTGTTATTCCACTGATTCCAACTAACAAAGTTTAAATATTGATAACCATTTATTTGCCACGAAAACTGCTGCAAAAACCCACCGTTTAAATAGGCGGAATTTTGCTGTTTCATCCACTGCGAAGGCAGGACACCGTTGTTGTAATAGGAAAAATCATTTTTTGAGGTTTGCAACATTGCCCTTGTTTCCGACTTAAAGCCACTGGTTTTTAAAAAAAGTGACATAGCAGTATTGAAGCTGTTAAAACTTCCCGCCGACTGGCTTAAATGAAGCATTGGTTTTTGTTGGCTTTCGGTGTTTGTAGAAAGCAGCACGCTTCCCCCGAGGGCACCTCCCGAACGATAAAGCGAGCCTCCGCCATACAGCAGTTCGGTTTCGTCAAAAAACGATTGGGGAATATAGGAAAAGTCAACCTGGCCAAGCATGGGTGAGTTAATGGCAAAATCGTTCCACAACACCTGTGTGTGCGAGGCCGAAGTCCCCCGAAAAGAGGCCGAAGAGATACTGCCTTTTCCGTACGACTTAATAAATACCGGCGAAAAAGCAGCAAGCATCTGCCCCAGGTCAAAGTGCTCAAAATTGCGATTGACAATGGTATCCAGCGTAGTTTTTTTATACGACTCCTTATAGGAATCCAACAAGCCGATTACTTCAAACTCACGAAGATTCAAAGTGTCATAAATCGCCTGCCCATGGGTCAATATACCGGTTAGCAATAGCCATGATAAAAGGAAAACCGTTTTATGATTCCCTGAAAACATCAATTCTTTATCAGTTTAAAAATCTGATGAAGGCGATTGGTTTTTTCAATGTCAAGTAAGAGGAAACCCTTTGGAAGCTCGCTAACATCAACACTTTTAATGGTTGAACTACTAACGGTTTTAAGTAGCTTTCCCGAAAGGTCAAAAATCCGGATTCCCAATATCTTTCCCGAAACAAACACTCTGTCGATGCATGGGTTTGGATAGATATTTAGGGTTTGCAGCGGATTTGTTTGGACGCTTGTTGCATTGTTATGAATAACCCCTACGGCATCCAAATCGAAACCGCCTGATTCGAAAGGAGTTGGCCAGGGGTCGTTAATTTTATTATCCTCACTGTCGAAGGTGCAAAAGGTATCGTTTATGCTTCCCACAACATCAATCAACCTTATTGCCACAATGTTATTTACATCTAAACCGGGCACATCCTTTAGTTCATCCAAATCGAAAGGAACACCGTAAAAGAGACGGTACTTGCCGGCAAGATTATGAATTTGAGTGGCATCTAAAGTACCGAATGTTTCAACCTGAGTATCCGTTTGTGTGTTCGACACCGCAGGGAACCGAAAAAAGTTTATGCTGTCGGAAGATACTTCCACAAAGGCAAGTTCCAAAAAATCATCATCAAAGG
>JALVAQ010000012.1 GCA_027011095.1 Bacteroidales bacterium | reverse complement strand
CGATATTGCCAAAGAGCTTGGCGTAAAGGATTTACGCTGGTTTCCTTCGGCATCGTTTCCCTGTCACGAACACCTGATACCCTATCTTGAAGATGGAACCATTAACAGGATTGAGGGCAGCATGAACGGCCCGCTGGGAAAATTTGCATCGGAAGGAAAGATGAAAGGGTTGGGGGTACTCCGCTCGCAT
Source organism: Bacteroidales bacterium (assembly GCA_027011095.1). Classification (GTDB taxonomy): domain Bacteria; phylum Bacteroidota; class Bacteroidia; order Bacteroidales; family F082; genus B16-G9. The sequence continues at coordinate 4,302 of JALVAQ010000012.1, read as the reverse complement.
GGTGGCCGCTATCAGGCCATACAGGATGGTGAAGTACACATCGACATTGCAGTTATTGCCGCTCCCACAGCCGACCCCTTTGGTAATGCCAACGGCGTTAACGGCGATGCTGCCTGCGGGTTGCTTGGCTTTGCCCTGGGCGATTCGCAATATGCCGACAGGGTTGTGGTGGTAACCGATAATGTGGTTCCATTTCCGGCCATTCCATGGCAGATTAATGGTAACTATGTCGATTATGTGGTTAAAGTGGATAAGGTGGGTATTCCTGAAAAAATTATTTCGGGAACTACAAAAATTACCAAAAGTCCCGATAGATTGTTGATTGCCGAACTGACAGCCCGTTTTTGCGAGCAGGCCGGATTAATTTACGATGGTTTTAGCTACCAGGCCGGTGCAGGAGGAACAGCCCTCTCCATTGGAAACTATTTTGGCGATATCTTACGTAAAAACGGTTGGAAAGCAAGTTTTATAAGAGCCGGCAGCAATAAATATCCCGTTCAAATGCTGGAAGAGGGTATTGTGGGATACATACTCGACGGCCAGACCTTCGACCTCGAAGGAGTTCGTTCCATGCGCGAAAACCCGAACCATGTGTGGACTTCGCCGTTTACATCGTACAACTATCATGGTAAAGGCAACTTTGCTTCCATGCTCGATGTGGTGGTGTTGGGCGCTACCGAGGTGGATCTGAATTTTAATGCCAATGTGGTTACCCATTCTGATGGCTATTTGTTGCATGGAATAGGAGGGTGGCAAAATACTTTGTTTGCCAAAACCACCATTTTACCCATTCCGCTGTTTCGCGACAGGATACCTGTGATTAGAGACGAGGTTACAACCCTTTGCGCTCCCGGCGAAATGATTGATGTAATTGTTACCGAAAGGGGCATCGCCATCAATCCGCTGCGAACCGATTTGATTGAAAAAACAAAAAACTCGGGTCTCCCTCTTAAAACCATACAACAGCTTAAAGATGAAGCGGAGGAGATTTGCGGCGTACCTGAAAAAGCTCAATTGAGCGATGAAATTATTGCCGTAATTAAATGGGTTGACGGAACGGTAATCGACTCGGTAAGGAAGGTAATTAAATAGTTTCAGGTCAAGTGTCTTCCGGCTGTTAGACTGCACGTTATAGAGAGTTTATCTGTTTATGCTGAATAATAATTGTAACAGCACCCGGACAGGTTCCGAATATTATTAATTTTGATTGTTAAAATCAAAAAAAGTTATGAAGGTAATATTTCGGCTCGCCGTTTGGTTGATTATGCTTGTGGGTGGTGTTTGGGGCGGTTTGCTGTTGGATAGGGTGTTGTTTCCGTCAATTTATAAAAGTGTAACAGCCCATATAATTGGTTTTATTATCGGATTGCTGTTGTTGAATATTGTAATGGCCATAAGCCGGAATACGGGTCGTACGCTTGCCAAACTGGGTAGGGAAGGGGAGTTGCCCCGAATGGAGACCAACCGTTTGGTTACAGAAGGCATTTATAAAATGATGCGGCACCCCATGCACCTCGGATTATTATTGTTTCCCTTTGCCTTTGCTTTTATGGCCGGCTCGCCATCATTTGTGTTGATTATTGCGCCCGTAGAGGCTATGTTTATGGTTGTTATGATTAAACTGGTTGAAGAACCCGAAGCCCTGCGTAAGTTTGGTGACGAATATCGTACTTACATGAAAACAACGCCCTGGTTTTGCATTAAACCGGCTTGTTTGAAAATGTTGTTAAAAAAAGTTGAAAAAAACGAAACGAAAACGTGAAACAACCGATACAAAAGGACTTACAATATTATAAATTCAGCTTTTACGGCTTTTTTAAAAACCTGCGGTTTTTTGAAGCTTTCCTGATTTTGTTTTTTCTTGAAAAGGGGCTAACTTATGTTGAAATCGGTTTTCTTTATTCCATACGTTCAATAACCATTGTCTTAACAGAAATTCCCAGCGGGGTAGTGGCAGATGCATTGGGACGCCGGCGGACATTGTTAACGGCCTTTTTTGTTTACATTCTCTCTTTTCTCACTTTTTACTTTTCAAATTCCTATTTGGTAATGGCTGTTGCCATGCTTTTGTATGCCTTTGCCGATGCCTTCAGGTCGGGGGTACATAAGGCCATGATTTTTCATTATCTCGAACGAAAAGGGCGGGCATCTCAAAAAGCCGATTATTACGGACATACGCGGTCGTGGTCGCAGCGCGGTTCAGCCCTGTCATCGTTGGTGGCAGCTGTTATTGTCTTTTATTCAGGCAATTACCGTGTTATCTTTCTGGCTTCGGCATTGCCTTATCTAATTGATATGTTGTTGATTTGGTCCTATCCCAAATGGCTCGACGGAACCCTCGGGAATATTAAATCATCAGGTATAAAACAAAAGTTCCGGCAGGTTGAACAGGAGTTTGTTCAATCGTTTAAAAAGCCTCATTTCCTTAAAGCCATTGTAAATACGTCTGTTTTTACAGGCTATTTTAAAGCAGTAAAGGACTATGTGCAACCGGTTATAAAAATGTTTGCCTTATCGGTTCCGGCCTTTGCCTATTTAAACAACGACAAAAAAACGGCGTTGTTTACAGGGTTGTTTTATTTTTTACTCTACCTGCTTACGGCCTTGATGAGCCATAGGGCAGGATGGTTTAAAGAAATTTTTAAAAATTATGCTCGGCCTATGAACCTGACTTTGCTTGCGGGGTTAGGTGCCGGGGTTGCCATTGGCTTTGTTTTTCAGTTGCAGTGGTACTGGGTGGCTATTTTGGGTTTTGTAATTATTATGATGGTTGAAAACCTGCGTAAACCCATAGGTATTTCGCTTGTTGCCGAGCTAACGCACGATAATGCCATGGCAACGGTATTGTCGGTTACTTCGCAGGTTAAGTCGTTGTTTGCCGCTGTAATAGCGCCGTTAATAGGCTTGGTGGCCGACAAATTTAATCCCGGAACAGGAATTGCGGTTATTTCGTTGTTGTTGCTTTTGCTGTTTCCTTTAGTACGACTGGCAAACAAAAAATAAGGAATCCTTTTATTTTTTATTAAAATAGGCAGGGTCGATACGGTAATGGTCGTATTTGGTAAAGTTGTTATGCCTTATTTGGGTTTTTAGTGCTTCCACATATTCTTCACCCAGTTCACTGTAATCCGACAGGTAGTTAACCAGTTTATAAGGGTCGTTTGTTTTTGCCCGCTCTTTACGGAATTCGCTAAAGGGCATTCGTGTTGCAAGTAGTTTAAAATAATCGTCGATGGATTCTGAAAGCGAGCTGTATTTGTAAAGATACATGTGTTTCCCGTTGCGTGTGCTTAACGATGGAATACGCGGGTCGCTCTCGTTAAACGACCACACTCCGAATATGTTATCGGCATCCACAAAAAACCTTGACGTACCCCATCCCGACTCAATGGAGGCCTGTGCCAAAACAATGCTTACGGGGTGCGTAATAAGCCTTACTTTAAGGTCATCTACGCTTTTTGCGCGATAGGTCTTCATCAGTTCCGCTAATATTTGCTTGTCGCCGGCCGGCAACGAATCCAACGATGAGGCTCTGCTTACCCAATCTAAACGCTCTTTGTACTCTTCCTTGGCAATAAGAATGGCAGGTAAAATAAGGTCGATAAAGTATTGTTTTTTATCCTTAATTGAAAGGTTTTTAAGCGATACAACATTAAGGTAGTCAATGGGTTTAACCAAACTGTCGTTTATGGGTTCGATATCTTTGTAAGTGGTAATATGTTTTTTTTCAATGCTGATTCGTTTTAACGGATTAAACTGCTTAAGTCCGTTAACCTGTTGCTTTGAATCGCAAAAGGTAAAAAAGGTTAGAAATCCGATTAAATAGAGGGAGACAATTCTTGTTTGAAAAAGTTTATTCATTTATAAGCAATTCGTTTCTAATAATATAACTGGTAAAAAATCATCTTGTAAGGAAGTTCTTACCTAAAACGGAGTGCAAACTTAAAAAAAACCGTTTATACACCGCTATTTTTTATCTGGATGATTTTTGCCATGATGCTAACGGCAATTTCGGCAGGAGTGATGCTGTTAACAGGCAAACCAACGGGGGCATCCACCTTTTCGAAAGCGCTTTTAGCGATGCCATCCCTTTGCAGGTCGTTAAAAATAGTTGCCACCTTTAAATCGCTGCCCATCATTCCAAGATAGTTAACTTTTTTATGTATCAACTGTTTTAAAACAACTTTGTCGCTTTGATGGGCAAAGGTCATAATAACAACATAAATATGGTTTCCTTCCTCCACAAAATTTGCTGCCTCCTTGTAGTCGATAACCTCCTTTTTATAAACGTAACTGTTGCTT
>JALVAQ010000011.1 GCA_027011095.1 Bacteroidales bacterium | reverse complement strand
GCATCAGTGCTTGTGTTTTTAAATTGAACATCGCCGTCAACATCCAGTTTAACGGTTGGACTTGGTACGCCGATACCAACATTTTCTGACACATACATTCTGCCATCAAAATAGCCGGCATAGTTTGAACTTCCGGCAACATCGCATTTAAAACCGTAGTGAACACCGCCGGTACCGCTAAGAATTTCAACAAACGATCCAATCTTATCACCACTTCCACTACCTGATAACGTGGCATAATTGCCATAATGCATTCCGTTTCCGCTTCCCGCCAAGTCAGCGTAACTACCATAGTTTGCTCCTGTTCCGGTTCCCGAAAAGGTTGAATAATTACCATAGTGCGGACTGGCACCGGTATTATTTATATCGTTATGAACACCGTACTGATAGCCTGCGGCACTTCCTGTTAATTTATTGAAAACGCCAACATGAGCACCATTTCCCGTATTTTCAATTATATTATATGTGGCATATTTTTCGCCGTTATCACTCCCTTTTATATTGCTGATGATACCGTAAGTAATTTCGCCGCTACCCGGTGTATTTACCACATACAGGGTTGTATCCAAACCGGATGCATCAATTGTAGCCAGAGCATCATCGGGGACTGTTATGCCTGATGTGTTATCTTTAGTGTAGGTTTTACCACGCAACATGGCAGCATAGTTCTGTCCTCCGGGGGCATTGATGTAAACCCCGTAGTGTTTGCCTCCGGCAGTTGATGAGAAACCGGTGTATAAACCATATTTATCACCGCTCCCGGTTCCGGAAATATAGTTATACATACCATAATGAACACCGTTTCCTGACGCTGTTATTTGGTTGTAGGTTCCATACATATTACCGTTAGAAACTGTATTAAATTTATTATAGGTTCCATACTTATACCCTGTACCGCTGTTAGAATTATCGTTATAAACGCCGTACTGTTTTCCGTTTCCGCCACCACTTAATGCGTTTGATACGCCATAATGATTTCCATCGGACGTGTTGCTAATACTGTTTTTTAAACCATATTGATCGCCGGTGCCTGCTCCCTCTACGGTAGAAGAATAACCATAATGAACGCCGGTGCCACTGTTATATATTTTTGAAGTGAACCCGTATTGATTGCCATCTCCCGATCCGCTTAAATAGGAATAGTTTCCGTAATGAGCACCGTCGCCGCTATTTGAAAAGTATATATAATTGCCGTACTGTATATTTGTACTGCTACCAATTATTCCCTGATACATACCGTAAACGATTCCGCTACCTGAATAAGAATTGTTGATTTTTAAAGATTTTTCGCCTACTGAAGAGCTGTTTACAATGGTAAGTAATCCATCGGGAGTTGAAGTTCCGACACCAACTTTTTTTCCGGATGGAACATAAACGTCATTTCCTGATATGGTCCAATCTTCGTCATCGCTATTATAATTTTCGTTGAGTATTTTAATCCATTGCGTACCATTGTAATAATAAAAGGATTGGTCGGTGGTGACAAAAACCATCAACCCGTTTGCCGGGGAAGAAATGGCATCACGCTGAGTAGCGGTCATCCTCGGAATTAATATTCCTTTGGAAGCACTGGTAACATCCAGCATGGATGATTCGTTGGCAGCTGCGCCATTAGTATTAACTGCAACCTGTGCCGTAAGGCTGATGGTTAACAGCAATGAAAAAGAAAGCAGTAATGTTTTAAATGTTTTCATAATTGTTTTTTTTACAAACACCGTTTTTCAGACAGGGTACGGCAAAAAAGTATAAATTATTGAAATCCAACAACTTCATATTCCGCCGAAACCAACACTTAAACGGTATCTTATTCATGCTGCAAAACTATCGGACACAAATGTTTATAACAATGGGGGAGAACACTACTTTTGATATATTAATTGGAGTTTATGGGGGTTTTTACCCATAGCATTTATTAAATCGGCTAACCATGTCATAATATATTTATATTCAATCTGAAAGCACTAATCAAACCACGACATCAATATTTTAACACGTCAAAACAGAATAAATACCTACATCAAGGTAGGGAAAAGTTAAAAGAAACTTATTTTCTTTGCACAGCAATGACACTGGAAGATTTACACAACGGCCAAAAGGCCATTATTACAAAAGTGAGGGGTAGCGGAGCCTTCAGAAAGCGCATTATTGAAATGGGTTTTGTGGTGGGCAAAGAGGTAACGGTAGTACGAAACGCGCCGTTAAAAGACCCCATCGAATACAACATTATGGGGTATGATGTGTCGTTGCGGCGTACCGAAGCCCGATTAATAGAGGTTTCGAAAAAAGGAAACGGAAACGGCAGAAAACATTTTGACGGCACGCTCGAAGCCGAAGAACTTCCAAGAGGCAACGGGCATAACCTTCACTCAAAAACCATCTATGTTGCTTTGGTTGGCAACCCCAATTGTGGAAAAACAACCCTTTTTAACATTGCATCGCATTCGAAAGAAAAAACAGGTAATTATGGTGGCGTTACAGTTGGGGCTGCCACCGCCAAATTTTTTCACAGGGGTTATACTTTTGTTTTAACCGATTTGCCCGGAACGTACTCCATTACAAGCTACACCCCTGAAGAACTTTATGTAAGATCGCATATTATTGAAGAGGTGCCCGACATTATTTTAAATGTAATTGACACTTCCAACTTAGAGCGAAACCTTTACCTTACCACTCAGCTTATCGATATGGATGTAAGGGTAGTTGCGGCCTTAAACATGTGGGATGAGTTTTTGGAAAAGGGGGATACTTTCGACTACGAAAGCCTTTCAAAAATGATTGGTATCCCCATGGTACCCATAGTAGCATCAAAAGGCCGTGGCATTGGCAAGCTGTTTAACCGCATTATTGATGTTTACGAAGGGCGCGATACGGCTGTAAGACATGTGCATATCAATTATGGTAAATACACCGAAAAAATAATTAAGGACTTACAAGTGTTAATTCGCAAACCCGGAAATGAGGCCTTAACAACAGTTATTTCACCAAGGTATATAGCCATTAAGCTTCTTGAAAACGATGCCGAAGAGATAAAGCGGGTAAAGGAAAAATGTTTAAATGCCGATGAAATTCTGGTGCTGGCAAAAACAGAATCCGAAAGGTTGTCAAAACTCCGAAACGAACCTGTTGAAACAGTGGTTACCGATTCAAAATACGGTTTTATTGAAGGGGCATTGCGCGAAACCTACCATCCTGCAGCCAAACGCAAAAAGATTTCGCAAAGCCGCATAATCGATTCCATCGTTACCAGCAAAATATTGAGCTATCCTATTTTTTTACTGGCCATGTGGATAACTTTTCAGGCAACTTTTTACCTCGGTGATTATCCCATGCAATGGATACAAGTCGGAGTTGACTGGCTAAGTGCCACCACCAAAACCCTGCTTCCTGAAAGCATTGTAAGAGATGCACTTACCGATGGTATTATTGAAGGTGTTGGAGGGGTAATCATTTTTTTACCCAACATTCTCATCCTTTTCTTTTTTATCACTTTGATGGAGGCCTCGGGTTATATGGCTCGCGTAGCTTTTATTGTGGATAAGCTGATGCACAGGGTTGGGCTGCACGGAAAATCGTTTATCCCCATGCTTATGGGGTTTGGCTGTAATGTGCCGGCCATTATGGCTACCCGCACCATCGAAAGCAAACAGGACAGGTTGGTTACCATGCTTATTATACCGTTTATGTCGTGCAGCGCACGGTATCCGGTTTACATATTAATATTATCAGCTTTTTTTGATGATCATCGCGGAACGCTTCTTTTTGGAATTTACCTGTTTGGCATCATGCTGGCTGGTTTGGTTGCCTGGTTGCTAAAAAAAACCATGTTCAAGGTAAATACCATTCCGTTTGTTATGGAACTCCCTCCTTACCGTGTGCCTCCTGTGAAATCGGTGTTAAAACAAACCTGGTTTAAGGGCGAACAATATTTACGTAAAATGGGAACCACCATTCTGGTTGCATCCATCCTGATTTGGGTTTTAGGCTACTTTCCGAGGGGCAAAAAAATTGAACAGCGTTATCAAAATAAAATTGCTGCGGTAACCCAAAGTTATCAGCAAAAAACAGCCTCGCTGAAGAATGATAAAAAGGCCCTGGCAACGCTCAAAACAGCACACGCTCATCAAATTGACTCCTTAAACAAAACCAAACAGCTTTAAATGCAGGAGCATTCGATGATAGGGCGCATTGGTAAATTTATCGAGCCGGTAATTGCGCCGCTTGGTTTCGATTGGAGGATGGGAGTTAGTTTGGTAGCAGGTTCGGCAGCCAAAGAAGTTGTGATAAGCACCATGAGTGTTTTGTTTCAGGGTAGTCCCGACGAAACAACCGATAACGGGCTTGTAAAACGACTTCAAAATGCCGTTTACTCCAGTGGCCCGAAAAAGGGTATGCCGGTTTTTACACCGCTTATTGCCCTGTCGTATATGTTTTTTATTTTAATTTATTTTCCATGCGTTGCCGTTATTGCAGCCATCAAAAATGAGTCGGGCAAATGGAAATGGCCATTGTTTTTGGCAGCCTATACAACACTGTTGGCATGGATAGTTTCCTTTTTGGTTTATCAGGGTGGCTCATTACTTGGCTATTAAAGCCCAAAAACTTTTTTTAATAATTTTTTTCTGTGATAATTCAATTATCAAAAAAAAGTCTAACTTTGAATCTTGCTAATTTTAAAAACCTTTCATCATGATTATTGATAAAGATCAGTTTCGGGAAAATTTTGAATTTTTTGACAAAGAGATAGTTTTGGACATCATTAATATGTTTGTTGATGAATATCCTGAAAGAATGCAAAAAATCAAACAAAATATTGCTGACAAAGACTTTGACAATTTAAAGTTTAATGCACACAGCTTAAAAGGAGTAGTTTCCAATTTTGTTGCCGAAGAAGCACGCGCTGCCGCAAAACGGCTCGAAGACAAAGGCGCTAATAAGGATGATTCGGATTTGGATGCCCTTTTTGCCGACCTTGAACAAAAAACCCAACAGGTTATTGACGAATTAGGCGAACTTAAAAAAGAGTTTGTTTAATGTTCGTCCTCCAACCGATTTAACCCGTCGATTGCCAACGGGTAATTGGTAGTGAGCTTTAGCGCTTCGCGATATTTTTTTTCTGCAAGTTTCTTTTTTCCCATCACCTCGTAGGTTCTTCCTAAATTATAAACTGCGGCAGTGTAGTCGGGTTTTATTTCGATGGCTTTACTAAAGGCATCAATAGCTTTCTCAAAATCCAGGTATTCGGTTAAATAAATAAAACCTTTGTTAAAATATGCTTCGGCATTATCGGGATGAATTGCTATTAGCCGGTTGTAAGTAGCCAGTGCGCTGTCGAACTTTTTCTGTTTCTGATAAAACATCCCCAGCGAATAGCGTGCCAAGGCGTTGTCGGGTTTGTTGCCAATTGCTTTTTTGAAATAGATACCTGCCGTGCTATCCTTCATAGCATCAAGCACCACAGCAATATTAAAATTAGCGGCAAAAAAACCGGTATCCAAATTAGCAGCCACTTTCATAAAGGTAAGTGCCTGTACACTGTCCTTTTGCTCCAGTGCCGCAATGGCTTTAATGTAATAGGCTTCAGGGTTGTTTACATCCAGCGAAATTACTTTGTCGGCAAATGCCGAGGCAGAGGGGTACTTTTGCAATATTAATTTAACGCGGGCCATTTTCAGATAACCGGCAGGATTATCGGGTTGCAGGTCGATGGCTTTTTTGATGCTCGACAGGCTGTTATCAACCTTGCCGATGGTAAAATACAAATCAGATAAAATAATAAACAAACCGGGATCGGTATTGTTTAGTTCCAAAGCTTTGTTCAAGTCGCGGAAAGCCACATCCACATTACCCTGATTTAAATAGAGCCTTGCCCTGTTTTTCCAAAGGGTATAATCCGACGAATCCAACTTTATCTGATTGGTAATTAATTCTATAGAATCGTTTTCGGTTAAGGCTTTACTGAATTTTTTTTTCGGCTTGTTATTGTTGTTGCAGGATGCAAACAAAACTATAAAAATCGCAAGCAGCGAGGTATTTACAAATCGATTCATCATTTTAAAAAACTTAAAATTATCTTCATTTTATTGGTCAAACGTTCAAACAACGAAAACGCCGGCATCTCCACTTCTCCTTTAAAAGGCTCACCACGTTTTAAGCACTTGTTATTAAAAGCACTTTGCGTAATACCCCATTTGTGCATAAATATATTGCGCCCGTTATTTTTTCTGATACGGCCGGTTGATTTAGAGCCAAAATGATATACCAGGCTACTACCTACACCTTTAAAATACCTTACACCTGCTTCGTATAGTTTTTTGGCAAAATCGGGGTCCGAACCCATGCCGGGCGAGAACTCAATGCTTAATCCGCCCACCAAATCCCACATGTCAACATGTACCACGTTGGGAGGCCAACTGCTTCCGCTCCAATCAGCCCTGACCAGATTATGCCGGTCGTTTAACAACTGTTCTTCGTTAAAATCGTTTAAACCGGTTCCGTAGTTTTTAACCACCACACTTTTATTACCCGTGTTAACGGGTTCAACCATGGTTGATGACAGCATAAAGCTTTTGGTTCCGAGTTTTGAAATCTCTTTATCCAGCTCTCTATCCCAGTCGGGAAGCATATACATGTCATCGTTTACATAAACAATGTATTCCGATTTAATTAGCGATCTGGAAATATTCAGCGCAAAGCAGATTCCGATGTTTTCTTCGGAATATACATAATCAAGTTCATTTTGTTCGGCAACCCATTGCAATGTACCATCGGTTCCTTCGTTTACAATTACAATAATCTGTACTTCATAAAAGGAGTTTTTCCGTATGCTGTTAACACACAGCTTCAAAAAGTCAAGATTATTCCATGTGGGAATTAACAAAGTAAACTTATAGTCGGGCTTTGTTGTTTTCTGAAACTTTTTAATCCGGTCAACCATGAAATGTTGAGATCAATTATAATGATGGTATCCAAAAAAAGGACAGCCATAAGATACTGCTACGAAGAGGCTTTGGTGCCCAGTGCTGCAAAAATTTTATCTTCCAGCTCTTCCATCAAATCAGGATTGTCTTTTAAAAGATTTTTAACGGCATCGCGTCCCTGTCCCAGTTTTGTTTCGCCGTAGCTAAACCATGAACCGCTTTTTTTAATGATGTTATGCTCAACGCCGAGGTCAATAATTTCGCCTACCTTTGAAATGCCTTCACCAAACATAATATCAAATTCGGCTTTACGGAAAGGCGGGGCCACCTTGTTTTTCACCACCTTAACACGTACCCTGTTTCCGGTGGCATTTTCGGTATCCTTAATTTGGCTGATTCGGCGAATGTCAAGCCTTACCGACGAATAAAATTTAAGGGCATTTCCACCCGTAGTTGTTTCGGGGTTACCAAACATAACGCCGATTTTTTCGCGAAGCTGATTGATAAAAATACAAACGGTGTTGGTTCGGTTAATGTTGGCCGTAAGTTTTCGCAATGCCTGCGACATTAAACGAGCCTGCAACCCCATTTTTGAATCACCCATTTCGCCATCAATTTCGCTTTTGGGGGTAAGGGCTGCTACCGAGTCGATAACAATTACATCGATGGCCCCCGAGCGAATCAGATTATCGGTAATCTCCAGTGCCTGTTCACCGTTATCGGGTTGCGATACCAAAAGGTTTTCGGTGTCAACGCCAAGCTTTTCGGCATAAAAACGGTCGAAAGCGTGTTCGGCATCAATAAATGCCGCAATGCCACCGGCTTTTTGGGCTTCGGCAATTACATGGATGGCCAACGTGGTTTTTCCCGATGACTCAGGGCCATAAATTTCGGTTACCCTGCCCTTGGGAAGTCCGCCTATTCCCAGTGCCAAATCAAGGCCGATGGAACCGGTTGAAATGGCAGGAATATTTTCAACTGCGTTTTCACCAAGTTTCATAATGGTGCCCTTGCCAAAGTTTTTTTCGATGTTACCGAGGGTGGCTTCAAGAGCTTTTAACTTTTTCTGCTTTTCCTGTTGGGCTTGCGCCTTTGCTTTATCTGTTGTCATAATCAATTATTTTTCGATGGTTGAAAGAATTTGAGCGGTATGTTCTTTTGTTTTTACTTTTTTGAAGATATGTTCAATAACACCCTTTTCATCAATAATAAATGTTGTGCGAAAAACACCCTGATACTCGCGTCCGTAATTTTTTTTCAATCCCCAAACACCGTATGCATTCAGTATCTCTTTTTCGGTATCGGCAATCAACGGAAAGGGTAGTTCATATTTTTCAACAAACTTTTGATGTGCTTTTACCGGATCGGGGCTAACTCCTATCACTGCATATCCTTTGTCGAGCCACATATTGTAATTATCGCGTAAATCGCATGCCTCGGCAGTGCAGCCGGGAGTATTATCTTTAGGATAAAAGTATAGAATTACTTTCTTTCCTTTAAAATCCTCTAAGGATATTTTATTTTCGTTTTGGTCTATCCCACTGAAACCGGGTGCCTTATCACCCACTTTTAATGTTGTCATATTTTCTGTTTTTGTTCCACAAAGATAGGCTTTTTAGTTTGAATTTTGTAGTAATTTTAACGGCTCAAAATGAAAAGCACAAAAATAACAATTATAACTCTTGCTGTAGCCTTGCTGTTGTTGGCTCTTTCTCCTGTCGCTAAAAGCCAGATACTCGACACTACCCATGTTATCCGTATTAAGCTGCCTCAAAGTAACGAACAGTTTCCGGCTTGGTCGAAGGATGGCACCCGGCTGGTTTTTCAAAGCACAATAAAAGGCCATTCTGAAATCTTTTTATATGATTTTACCAATGACAGCCTGATACAGGTTGCCGGGGGAAAAGCTAATATGAGCCATCCGGTTTTTATTCCCGGAAGCAACGATATCGCCTATGATAAAATGGAGCAAGACGGCAGCCATTTGTATAAAATTAATCTCAACTCGGGAAATCGGGAACTGCTTTTTAAAAGAGACATCCTTTGTAAAGCATCCTCCTTTTCACCATCGGGAAGGCTTGTGGCTTTTATTGGTTGGGATAAAAAAAGTGATACCTGGCAGATTTTCAGCTACGATTTTGTTTACGATAACCTGAACAGGCTAACCAACTTAAAGGACAAAGAACTGTACAGGCCACTGTTTTCACCCGACGGAAAAACCATCTTATTTGGAAGCCGTAACAAAACCAATCCGTTTGATTTTGAACTTCACCAAATAAACTGGTATGGCGAAAATTTACAAAAACCCGATTCAATAGCTTCCACATCGTATTGCTGGTCAACTAACGGCTACCGGATAGTGTGCGCTGAAACAAACCATGGAAAAGAATTTAGGTTAATCACCATTAGAAAGGACGGCACTGTGCCCATGTGTCTGTCTGCTGACACTGTTCAACGTATTACCCCTGCTTATTCGCCCGGTGGCAGAAAAATAGCCGTTGCCGAAAATAGGGGTAATAATTTTGACATCGTTATTTACAATGTGGCGAATGAATAAGGCAAATCGATTACCTTTGCACCACTTTTTTAAAAAATCATGGCAAACAATAACAACATTCGCATAAAAAACAAAAGAGCCTCGCACGAGTATTTCTTTCTGGAGAAATATGTAGCGGGTATAGTGCTTACCGGCACCGAGATAAAGTCAATTCGCTCGGGAAAAGCCTCTTTAACGGATGCCTATTGTGTTTTTGAAGAAGATGAACTTTTTGTTGTGGGCATGCACATTGCCGAATACAGCTACGGTACTTACAACAATCATTTTCCAAAACGGGTACGAAAACTTTTGCTCACTGCCCGCGAACTTAAAAAACTGAAAAACAAAGTTAAGGACAAGGGTCTCACCATTATTCCGATTACGCTTTTTATTAACGACAGAGGCCTGGCCAAGCTTGAAATAGCACTTGCCAAGGGGAAACACTTTTACGATAAGCGCGAAGACCTTAAGAAAAAAGACAGCCAGCGCGAAATCGACCGGCATATGAAACGATAAGGGTTGGCGGAGGTAATGCAACCTTTCAAGTCTCTTACGCACTGCCTACCTATAACTTGAAAGGCTTGGAATTTCCACGCACAACCGGAGTTCGACTTGAAAGATTTGGTAGAAAACAAAAAAGGCCGCTACAAAATTGTAACAGCCTTTTTTACAAAGAAATGGTGTTTTAAAACTAACTTTCCAAATCCTCTTTTTTCATGATAATATGTTTTTAAGATTAATATACAATTACTTTATGGTTACGTACTGTTCCGTCACTTACAATGGATACCACAGCCATGCCTTTGAAATCTTTCATATCAATGGAGGTGTATGACTGTTGATTTAAAGTGGTTTTAGCAATCAGCTGGCCGGCTACATTATAAACATATACATCGGCATTAACAGCTTTTTCAGCCTGAATTTTAATCAGGTTATGCGAAGTGTAAACACTGTACAAGCTATTAACACTGTTTTCGTTTACACCCAGGGGGCCAAAATAAAGTTTAAAACGGTTAACGGCATCGCCATCCTGAGCACTGAAATGATACACCGGATTTTCGTTAAGATTTTGGATGTAATTGGTTTTTAAGTCCGTTAGATAAACCTTTTCACCTGTTGTTAACGAGTTAACTCCTTCCACGGTTAAGGTGTAGTCAGTAGCACTGTTTTTTATAAAAGCAAACGGTATGGTAGTAGATGTAGAAACGTCAGGAAGCACATTGGTAGATACTGCCGATCCGTCTTCCAAAACCGAGTAAAACTGCGGGGCAAATCCTGCGAGAAAATGCGAATCGAACTGCGGGTCGAAACCGGTGGTAGCATCTTCATTTACTCTGATAATGCTTTCCTGTGCTGTATTGTTTTGCTCTTCGGAAACGGTTAGCTTGAGGGTGTTTTCTTCATTTGTACTGTTTTTGTACCAGGAGGTTGAACTGTGTGTTCTGTCGGAAGCATCAATGGTTAGCGAACCGGATGAACTTCCCGAAGTAGTAACATGTACCATAAAACCTTGCATTGCCGGAAGAATACCTCCTGCTGCTACATCAGAATAGGAAGCACTACTTTCGTCCCAAACCTTGGCTGTTGCATCGATATCAGAAAGCGACCAGGCTGTTTTGTTCCAGTACAGAGCACTTGGGTATGGATTACCCAACAAGTGCCAACCTGCACTCGTATTTCCCGTTGTGTTAGTTAACCCTGAAATGGAAACATCTGTAATATTAAACACACCGGTAAAACTTTTAGTTCCCGCACTTGCTGTACCATAAGCAATCATATACCCTTTGCCTACTTCAAAGTTTGTTTCAAAAGAGGTGTTCAATGTACCATTGGAAGCGGTACGGTTTACCCAAATGTCATTAACTTCATCCCACTTATAAAAATCGTTACTAGAAGAGCCTGCAGTATGAAAATCACTTATTGCCTGTGCAGCCACCGGTGATGATATCAGATGCCACCCATCGGCTGCGCTGCTCCATGCAGCAATGTAGCGTTGCATTTCTGCATGTCCCGATACATTTCCATAAGTAATTAATGAGCCGGTGGAGGAAGCTGTACTTTGTATGGTTAGCAATCCACCCGCATCAATTATCAGGTTGTTACATGAGGCCGTATCAGTTGGGGCTATAACCGGGGTTGTTGCAACAAAAGGAAGAACCACGTTATCCGTTTCTTTTGGTACGGTTCCGCCATCCCAGTTGCCTGATCCATTCCAATCGGCACTAAGAGAGCCGTTCCATGTTATACTGGTTTCTTCACCGCCATCATAAATTGTCCAGCCATGGTTTGAAATAATACCGGCTCTTGCGGCGGCTGAGGCTCCCGGGCTATATTTACTGCTTCCCGCATCAAAAGATACATTACTCTGCAACGACAATAGGTTCCAGCCCTTTAAAATATTGTTGTAATTAAGGGTTGAAAGGGTTACTCCGGAAAACATACTATTCATAGCTGTTACGCTTCCCACATTCCAACTGCCCAAATCCCTGTCAAATGCTGTGGCTCCGGCAAACATGTTTTGCATTGTTGTTACGCTTCCCACATCCCATCCACTTATGTCCTCATTAAACACAGATGCGCCGGCAAACATCCCGTCCATATTGGTTACATTGCCCACATTCCAATTCCTGATATTTGAAAACCCGGATGATGTGTTGTTATAAAAGGTGTAAGAAAGGCCAACCAAATTTGATGGAAGTGAAACAGGAACCGACAAAAGGTTTCCGGCTCCGTTAAACGCACCGGAAAGACTGGTAAGCCAGACATTTCCAAAGCTTATTAATTTAGAAAGCTTATTTGCATTGGGATAAGGTGTACTTCCTCTGCCAAACTCTGTAAGGGTTCCCGATATTGATACAACATAAACTCCTTCGGAAGAATAGGTGTGGCTTTTATCTCCATTTGTATTATATGAATCGGAAAAACCGTCTCCCCAATCAACCGAAACATTTACCACACCATATAAAGGCAGAGAAATGGAAGTGCCGCTTGACAAATTAGTATTGAACTCAAGGATAAAATCGGGATTTACTCCTCCGTCAGTTATTACCCATCCATCAGAAGAAATCATATGCGCTTTGGCTACTGCGGCTGCCTCAGGACTATATTTGCTGTTTCCTCCATCAAAATTTACGCCATACTGTAATGACAATGTATCCCAACCTGTTAAAATACTGTTATAATTTATTGTTGAAAGCGTTACGCCGGAAAACATGCTACCCATATCCAATACACTTCCCACATTCCAACTTCCAATATCCTGATCGAAAGATGTTGCATTATAAAACATATTGTCCATTGATACTACACTATCAACACTCCAGTCACCAATATCCTGATTAAAAGCTGATGCATTATAAAACATATACCTCATATCCTTAATATGAGCCACATCCCAGCCTCCAATGTCCTGATTGAATGAAGAAGCCCCATAGAAAAAATACATCATGCTTGAAATACTGCTTATATCCCAGTCGCTAATATCTTGATTAAAAGCCGAAGCATTGTAAAACATATATGTCATATCGGTAATTCCGCTAACATCCCAATAGCCTATATTTTGGTTAAAAGCTCCTGCTCTTTCAAACATGTGCGACATACTTGTTACGTTGCTTACATTCCAGGTGCCAATATCCTGGTTAAAATTATAAGCATTATCAAACATGTGCGACATATTTGTTACGTTGGTTACGTTCCAAACGCTAATATTTTGATTAAAAGGGGTGTTGCTAAACATGTACTGCATATCGGTAACATTACTCACAACCCAATTGTCGATATTTTGGTTAAAGATTACGGCATAATAAAACAGATGAGACATGTTTTCAACATTACTTACATTCCAATTTCCAATGTTTAAATTAAAATTTGTGGCATACGAAAACATATATTCCATATTGGTTACGCTGCTAAGATTCCAGGAGCTTATATCCTGATTAAAATTATCAGTATCGTAAAACATATATTTCATGTTGGTTACATGCTGCGTGTCCCAATTGTTAAGATTGGTAACCGAGGTTATGTTATTGGAATAAAACAGATAAGAAAGGTCAGTTATTGAAGCCGGGAGGTTTGCAGGAACCTCGGTAAGATTGTGTGCCCCGTTAAAAGCTCCTGAAAGGCTTGATATCCCCAGATTACCAAAATCTGTAATTTTAATAAGCTTATCTGCATTAGGTGGGTTATCACGATTGCCAAAACCAAATTGGGTAAGAATCATACCACCGCCTTCATATATTGTAACTGTATAAGTTCCCTCCGAGCTATAGGTGTGGTTTTTGTCGCCGGGAGAATTCAACCATTCAAAATCCCCCTCACCGTTCCAATCTACCAAAACCTGATGCACTGTTCCGTACAGAGGTAAGGTAATGGTAGTGCCGGCAGATAGATTGGTATTATAAACCAAAATCATATTGGCGGTAAGCCTGATTGTAAAGACAAATAAAATAAAAACAAAAAGTATTAACGATTTTTTCATAGGTTCGGTTTTAACAGATTAAAATTAGTACACAAGTATTTTTGTTGCGTAATGCTTAATATAAATTAAGCATTGCAAAACAATTTCCCGCTTTTTTAAAAGGTGATGCTTTGCAAAGCAATTAACGTTAATCAAAACTATAAGATGATGAATAGATTAGAAACCGGAGGAGGACTTCCTGTTTCTTATAAACAACCAGAACAAAACTATATTCTTCCTTTATTATACTACACTTATCTTTCTCAGCAATTATATAATTAACACTAAAATACTTGTGAGCCACAAAGATAAAATAATTTATTAATCACCTCTACATCTTCAGATTACTTTTTCATGAACTCTAAAAGGTTTTACAGCCTAACCTCGACCTGAAAGATTTGGTAGAAAACAAAAAAGGCCGCTACAAAATTGTAACAGCCTTTTTTACAAAGAAATGGTGTTTTAAAACTAACTTTCCAAATCCTCTTTTTTCATGTTGTAGAGTTTTTTGCTGCCGTAGGCGGCACCCAATCCCAATAAAATAAACAGGCCACCACCTATGGGGGCATTACCTCCGGTTTGGTTTCCGCTTGCACCATGGCCGGCACCGGTTGGAGGTGGTGGAGGCTGGGTAAATCCAATGGAAGCAGCAAGAATAAATACTATTGTGAAAAGAGTTTTTAATATCTGTTTTTTCATGATAATATGTTTTTAAGATTAATATACAATTACTTTATGGTTACGTAC
>JALVAQ010000010.1 GCA_027011095.1 Bacteroidales bacterium | reverse complement strand
ACGTTTACCAAAACGCTGATCATAAAAAGCGGTAAAACCAAATTGCCATGGTACAGTGGCACGAAATTTTTCATCAGGTGTTATCTCAACCCCACCATCATTATTATAACCGGCATAACCCTGTCCAAAAACTGCCTGTAACCGAAACGCCCCTGTCTGTTTAAAAGTATCAATTCCGGAAGTAAGATTTACAGCCCACCCAAATTTAGTTTTCTGATTTATTTTATTATACGTAACACTAACAATTTCATATGATAACTGACGCAACATAACAGCAGCCTTTAAATAGCCACCCTTTCCACGGTAAGTATATCGCGAAATAAAGTCGGGAAACATCTCCTTAGTCCTAATATTTATCAAATTTGGATCAATTTGCCTCAGTTGCCCGGGATCCACCTCCGACCCGGGTATTTCAAACGCAAATTCCATTTTATGCTGCTTCGATACTTTCCAGGTATAACGAAATACTTCTGTTGGTAGAAGAGCCATCCCTGAAGGACCCCACCAATCATAAATATTAGGGAATGCTTCAAGATCAACAAAAGTTGACCAATCTTTTCCTATTCTAAACGGCCCCCAATCACCATAAGCCTGCCTAAAACGCAAAGTTGTTTCACCCGCATGAACCCCAAGTCCAAAAAGGTCAAACTCAAATCGCAACCTCAATGGCCCCCATTTGTAATGAGTGGGTAGCACCCCTTCAAACTTAAATGTTGACGGACGAACGCTAAAATAGAGGTGACCGTAGGTTCCCCAACCCGGATCAGTAGAGTAAATGGGAATCTTCGATGGCCTAAAGCCACCAATCCAATCGGGATCCATTTGTTTTAAATCATAAATTGCATCCATTTGAACCAAAGCCCAAATGTTAAGATATGGCTTTGAACCCGATGTAATAGTATCACTTTCAGGATTTCGTCCAACAGAAAGTAAAGGCAATATAGCAGCAAAGGTTAATAAATATATTCGCCCAATCAATTTCATAAAAAAATATTATTTTTTCAATAAATTAAAAACTTTTAAACACATGCCTAGCTGAGTTTGGTTTTTCCCCATTAAAAAGTCAAATATAATGATATTTAGCCTATAAGAATAGTTCTAAAACCCTTAATTAAAAAACCAATTGAAATATTTATCTGCTAACAACAATCTTACCGGTTATCGGCATATTGTCCTGTGTAATCACACGATAAAAATAAATCCCCGGTTGGAGGGTTCTAACACTAATTTGATTTTCCGTTCCGGCCACCTCCATCACCCTAACTCCCATTAAGTTGTAAAAGGCAATAGTTTCATAATCGAAATCAAACCTGACAACGCCTCTTGCCGGATTAGGATACAAATAAATTCTATCATAAACTTCTAATGGCTTTATACCCGTAACCAATGCGCAATCTCCTACGATTTTTACGCTATTTTCACTAAAGCACTGTAGCTCGGAGTTTCCTAAGGGCTGACATGCACAAAACATTATGATTCCATAGTCGAAAATTAACCCGTAATTATAATCACCAAATCCTTCTACCCAAACAACGTTTTTGTGTGCGTTACAATAGTTTCCGGTATCCTGAAATTCTTCAAATTCAATTCTTGTTCTGAATTTATTATTAACCATAACACTATCAACAGACACTACTTTAGGCAAATAGCTTGTTTCTTCATTAAAATTATCATACGAATCAAACCTAAAAGTATCGCCCACGCTTAAATTATAGTTATACATTAATTTCATGGTGTCCGGGGTTGCTCCATAAAACACCTTTTTATTTACAGTTTTAAAATACCCTTCAAAAACAGCCGTACCAATGTTAAAACCCGAATCTATTGAGTAAAGCTTCTGGTACAAGGTATCGTTTATTAGCGTATCGCTTAAGATAACTTTATATGCATCAAAGCTTTCATTATGCATATTACCATTTCCAGAGGTCCAAACAAACCCTGAATGCATATGCCACAAAGTTGTATCGCTAAAGCCTTTTTCGATAAATTGAGAAAACAGATTAAAAGATACAGTTAATCCCAAAAAAAGTAACAATGTTTTTTTCATGATATTTGAAGTTAAAATTATTCAACACTTAACAAAACTATTAAAGCATATACCATAGTGTAAACTGCAAATGCATTGGCGGAATATTATCTGATAAGAAACCATGACAGTTAGTATCTGAAAATAACAAAGATATAAAAAATATTAATTATTCTAATTATATTCAATCCGTTACAGCTAATAGTATTAACTTTGTAAGCCGACCATAAGTCAAAATATCAAATGTTTATAAAGTCGGTTATTTAGTTATCGTGATAAAAAGATGTTAAGCTGTTTACGGCAGCATGACAAGCATAATTATTTAAAATAAAATATCATTCAGATGAAAACAACCATTAAAAAAATGAGTGCTCTCGAAATTCTTGATTCGAGAGGAAATCCTACTGTTCGCACCTATGTCGAATTGGAAGACGGAACCAAAGCAGTTTCATCGGTACCATCGGGTGCCAGCACAGGGCAAAACGAAGCCGTTGAGTTAAGAGACAACGATTCGAGATATGGAGGCAAAGGAGTACGAAAAGCCGTTTCGCATGTTAACAACGAAATTGCCAAAGCCCTAACCGGCAAAGATGCCACAAGACAAAAAGAGCTTGATTACCTGATGATTGACCTTGACGGAACAGAAAACAAAAGCAAACTGGGTGCCAATGCCATTTTGGGAGCCTCAATGGCCATTGCACGAGCAGCATCGCAATCGGTTAACCTGCCACTATATCAATATCTTGGCGGGGTAAACGCAGTCAGAATTCCGGTACCCTGTATGAACATTTTAAATGGTGGCGAGCACGCCGACAACAGTGTTGACATTCAGGAATTTATGGCTGTTCCCAACGGAGCGCCCACTTTTACCGAAGGGTTAAGATACATTGCGGAAACTTTTCACACCTTAAAAAAAATCCTTAAATCTCGTAACCTCGCCACCAGTGTAGGCGATGAAGGCGGGTTTGCCCCTAACCTCGGCAGCAACGAAGAGGTGATGGAAATAATTATGGAAGCCATCGAAAAAGCAGGGTATCGTCCCGGCGAAGACATCTCAATTGCCCTCGACAGTGCGGCCAACTCCTTTTCACCCAACATCGACAACCATTACGACTTAATTTGGTCAGGAGGTGGCAAAATGGTAAGCGAAGACCTGATTGATATGGCTGAACAATGGATGAAAAAATATCCCATTATCCTATGGGAAGACCCGCTTTCGGAAAACGACTGGGATGGATTTAAAAAATTTACAGCTAAGTTTGGGGATAAGCTTGAAGTGGTTGGCGACGACATTTTTGTTACCAACACCAAATATATTAAAAAAGGTATCGAAGAAAAAGCTGCCAACTCAGCATTAATTAAACTCAACCAAATTGGCACGGTTACCGAATCGATTGAAGCCGTACGCATGTGCCGCGAAGCCGGATGGCGTTACTTTATTTCGCACCGTTCCGGCGAAACCGAAGACGCTTTCCTGGCCGATTTCGCCGTTGCAATGGATGGGGGTCATTTAAAAACCGGTTCGGCAAGCCGTGGCGAAAGAATTGCAAAGTACAACCGGCTGCTCGAAATAGAACACCAGCTGGCCGGAAAAGCCGAATACAGATGGTAATCACCCCCGGTTAAACAACTTCATTCAGCTCACGGTTTGCATATAAAGCTACTCACAGTTTGCAACTGTGAGCTGTAATTTGCTATTGTGAGCTGAGTTTTCATCTCTCCCCGGCTCTTAGCTCACAGTTTGCAACTGTGAGCTGGATTTTCATCCGCAAACTACAAACCCACAAAATAATTATTTGCTATCTTGCCACCTATTTTGAAAAATAAAAACCTTAGTAAATATGAAACCAACCTTATTAATCCTTGCGGCCGGACTCGGAAGCCGCTACGGCGGTGTAAAACAGATGGATACAATCGGCCCGTCAGGCGAAAGCATCATCGATTATTCCATATATGATGCCATAAGAGCAGGATTTGGAAAAGTAGTTTTTGTTTTAAACCCCACCATTGGAAAAGATTTCAAAGAGATTTACGAACCGCGTTTAAAAGGAAAAATAGATACCGAATTTGTTTTACAGGAAATCAACAACATACCAAAAGGCATAACTTTTAATCCGCAGCGGGTTAAACCATGGGGTACCGGCCATGCGGTAATGATGGCCAAAGATGTAATTAACGAACCCTTTGCCGTTATTAATGCCGACGACTTTTATGGAAGAGAAGCCTATCAGGTGTTAGCTGACTTTTTGAAAAACAGACTTAATCACCAAACCAATTATGCCATGGTTGGTTATTTGCTTAAAAATACACTTTCCGATTTCGGTTCGGTTTCAAGAGGAGTATGCAGCAGCGATGCCAACGGTTTCTTAACCGATGTGGTAGAACGAACCAGCATCGAAAAAAAGGATGGAAAAGTTTTTTACATGGAAGGCGAAAAGAAAGTTGAAATTGACGAAAACTCAATCGTTTCGATGAACTTCTGGGGATTTACTCCCATGTTTTTCGAACAACTCGAAAAAGATTTTAAAAAGTTCATCATTGAAAACGCCGACCAACTCAAAGCTGAATTTTTTATTCCTTTGGTAGTAAACAACCTCATCAAATCAAATCAGGCTGACATAAAAGTATTAAAATCCACTGCCAAATGGTTCGGAGTTACTTATCAGGAAGACAAACCCATCACCATTAAAAGAGTAATAGAGTTGATTAAACAAGGTGTTTATCCCGAAAATCTTTGGAAATAACATGAACACAAATACCATAGCCGAAACGGTTTTAAAACAATACAACGAAACCCAAACGGTATTAAGTTACCAACCCTTTGGAGGCGGACACATTAACGATACCTATTTGGTAAAAACCGAAAATAATCAATTCATACTTCAACGTGTTAATAAAAATGTGTTCCGAACCAACGCATTGGTGCACAACTACAACGTTTTTCTTAAATTTTTAAACACCTATCAGCAGCAACGAAAAGTTAAAATTACGCCCACCATTTTAAAAACTGCCAAAGGAAGTTATCATACCATTGACCATGAAGGATATGCCTGGCGGCTGGCCGAATTTATTCCCGGAACCAGTTCCTATCAAATCGCACCCGATATCGAAGTTTCCTATAAAGCAGCAAGAGCCATGGGCGAGTTCCAGCAGTTTTTAAACACACTGCCCTCAAACGGGTTTGAATACACCATTATCAACTACCACAATCCCGCCAACAGATTCAGGGCTTTTAAAGATGCCGTTGAAAAAGCACCTGAAAACCTGCTGAACAAAGCAAAAAATGAAATTGCTTTTTCAATGAACCTGCAAAACATTGTTAACGAATACGATGCTGTTGCACCATCACTCCCTTCAAGAATTACCCACAACGACACCAAACTTGACAACATGCTGTTTTATTCTGACAAAGTTTTGGTAATCGATCTTGATACGGTAATGCCCTCATCGGTGTTGTTCGATTATGGCGATATGGTACGAACCTTTACAAGCCCTGCTGCCGAAGACGAAAAAGACGAATCGAAAGTTACTTTCAGACACAACCATTTTAAAGCCCTCACCAAAGGATACCTCGAAGGGCTAAACAACAGCATCGACACCGTTGAAAAAAACAATCTGTTGCTTGGAGCACGAGCTATTATTTACGAACAAACACTACGGTTTCTTACCGATTACCTATTGGGAAACCCTTATTACAAAGTAAAATATGCCGAACATAATTTGGTACGAACCAAAACACAGGTAAAACTATTGCATGCCATCGAAAAAGATAAAAACGAGTTACAAGAATTTATTTTGTCGTTATAAACG
Source organism: Bacteroidales bacterium (assembly GCA_027011095.1). Taxonomy (GTDB): domain Bacteria; phylum Bacteroidota; class Bacteroidia; order Bacteroidales; family F082; genus B16-G9. The sequence continues at coordinate 7,962 of JALVAQ010000010.1, read as the reverse complement.
ATGGAAAAGTACCGGTTATTTATTGTAAAAAAAAATGATAATTAGAATATTATAAACACATGAAAAAAATCATCCTCCTTTTATCAGTATTGTTTATCAGCACCATAAGCAAAGCACAGCTGGTTAAAGTCAGCGAAAAGAAATCAAACAACACCATTGAAGTGTCAATCCAAAATAACATGGTAAGGCAAACAGTGGTAATAAAAAACAACCAGCTTTTCGATGACACTTTGCAGTCGTTAAAAAGATGGACCTCCATGTATAGCAATCGTGTTCCATCGATACTAATTACGGATGCCGATTTTGAACTAAATATTGTTTACACCGCATGGCGTGCTCCCGGAAAAAAATACAACGCCGATAATCCGGTAAACTTCACAAAAAAAGATTTCCAATTCCAGCGCTACACCCTGGGCGAAAGCGTAAATAAAGAAAAATCGGTTGACTTTTGGTTTTCAGGTATCAACAACCCCTTTACCTTACGAATCACCTACCAATTAAAGCCCAACGAATTTTACGCACGACGAAAAATAACCCTAACCGACGAATCGCTTACCGGACATTACCTCGACAAGATTCACACACGAAAAGGACACTACCTGTTTTTTGAACAATCGAAAAACCAAAATGCCTCCTTCACCATCAGCATCGAAGACTTTGAAGGAGCCGGTAAAATAAATCAAAAAGAAAAAACCACAACCGGCAATTACAACATAATTAATCCCGGCGATTTTGGACAGCCCATAGCCATAAAAAGCGCACAATCAGGAGCATTTGGAGGCATCGAGTATCCCACTTCCAACAATTTTATCTACTCCAACAAACTTGATTTTTATCAGTATTTGGGAGAACAAATAAAAAACAAACCGGTTGAAAGCAACTGGACGGTATTGGGTATTACACCGGAGCCGTATGTAAAAAAATGGTTTTACCAATATGTAAAAACCATTCGTGTGGCACCTGCTAACCCTTACATAATGTACAACAGCTGGTACGATTTACGTTCGGCAGACTACCCCAATATTCCAAAGGATGCTGTTATGAATCAAAAAAACGTAATGCGGATTTGGAATCTTGTAAAACAAAATTTTATCGAAAAAAACAACATCCATATCAACGCCTTTGTACTTGATGACGGTTGGGACATTTATCAAAGCGACTGGAAGTTGCGAACCAAACAATTTCCAAACGGATTACGCCCCATTGCTGACACTCTCAAAAAATCAGGTACGGATTTAGGAGTATGGTTTGGACCCTCGGGTGGTTATTCATTTGCACTTAAACGCATTCAGTGGATGCATAATCATGGCTACGAAGTTACCGGAAACATTAATGAATATGGCTCAGCACAACTTTGCCTTGCAGGAAGAAATTATTCTGCCCTTTTCAAAAAACGCACCACCGATTTTGTAAAAAACGACCACGTTGGTTACTTTAAATGGGACGGCATTCAGTTTTCCTGTTCCGAACCCGACCATGGCCACCCTGTGGGCATTCATTCTCGCAGAGCTGTTATGGAATCGGTTATCGACAAGTGCAAGGCCGTACGTGCCATTAATCCCAATGTTTATTTAAACATTACAAGTGGAACATGGCTTAGCCCGTGGTGGGTTCAGTACGCCAACCAAATATGGATGGATGCTGCCGACTATGCTTTTGCTGATGTGCCCTCCATCACACGCCGCGACAACGCCATGACCTATCGCGATTACGCCCTTTGGGATGATGAACACATTCGTAAATCGTGGTTCCCCGTTTCCAACCTGATGATTCACGGAATTATTAAAGGAAGACTGGAAAACATTACCAAAGAGGGCGAAACATTGGAAACATTTACCAACAATGCCGTACTTTACTTTGGCCGAGGTATTTCAATGTGGGAACTTTACATCTCTCCCGACATCCTTACCGGTGGCGAATGGAACGCCCTGTCACAATCAATAAAATGGGCTAAAGATCGGTATAAGATTTTAAGCTCAACTTTTATGGTCGGCGGAAATCCCGCAGTGGGAAATCCCTATGCATACCTGCACTTTTTAGGTGAAAAGGGCATTATTGCAGCAAGAAATCCAAAAGTTGAAAATGACATTATCACCATTATACTCGACCCTAAATACGGCATTGATGAAAATGCAACTGATTTGGTTGTCGAACAAATTTATCCAAAACGATATATTTTCCCTCAGATTTATGGAGCCGGCTCAAGGCTTAACATTAACCTGAATGGTTTTGAAACTGCTATTTTCGAAGTACATCCTCTTGGTTGTAAAGATGGTATCCCATTAATTGCCGGAGTACCATTCGTAAGAAAAATAGTTGATGACCAAGTAGTTTACACCCTGCTTGATGATGCTAAAGTTGTAAAGGTACTAAACCCTGAACTAATTCAAAGTGTAAGCACAAATGGCAAAGCCATACCTTTTTCACAAATTTACAAGCACCTTCCCAAACAAATAAAACAGCCTGAATTTGTATCAACAATCGTGCACAAAAAGAATAAAACCTCTATTACGCTAAAATCAACATCAAAAAAAGGATTGGAACAGGTAGCTGTTCTTTTAAAAGCAGCAAACGGCCAATCCGGTGTAGAGTTTCCAAAAGTTGAAATGTTTTTGAGCGGCAAGAAACTTAAAATCAAAACCCAATCCATTAAGGATAAATGGATATGGTATGTTACCGAAGTTCCTGTTGACAAAAATCCCGATATTAAGCTATCCATCGAAAAAACAAGTTGGAAAGGAAGCGCCGACATATGGGTACGAACCGAAACAATTTCAAAAGGAACAACAATAGCCATTAAACCTGTGGGTCAGGTAAAAGAACGCACTTTACCTCCCCTTCCCTACAATTCTGACAAGTTTAAGGCCTACGACAAGGTGGTTTCTTTTGATTTATAAGTTTTTTTACTTAGCTGGGTAATTTATTTTAAGAAAAGTCAGCCCTTTTGGTTTTATTTCAATCGTTTGCAACAATGGCTTAAGCATTTGACAAACCTCAACGGCGTTTTGTTTTTCACTGCGCACCACAGTAATTGTAGCATCGAAACAAATTCAATTACTTTTGTAAAAAAACAAAATATGAAAAAATTACTTCTTATTGCGATAGCTTTAGTTTCGGCTCTATCCTTCCAGGCACAAGTTATTACCGCCGACCCTCCCTTTCCAACAGCAAACGGACAGGTTGTAATTACCTTTGATGCAACACAGGGTAGTGGAGGCCTCGCCGGATACAGCGGTACCGTTTACGCGCATACAGGTGTCATAACCAATCAAAGCACATCCGGCTCCGACTGGAAATATGTTAAAGCAGATTGGGGTGTTAACATCCCCGACTGTAAAATGGTTAAAATAGGCAACGACCTTTGGCAACTTACCATTTCACCGTCAATTCGCGATTATTATGGAGTTCCGGCCAACGAAACCATCGAAAAAATGGCCTTCGTATTCCGAAGCGAATCTGAAGTAAACGGACAATGGTTAGAAGGCAAAACCGAAACAGGAGGTGATATTTTTTACGATGTATCCACAAGCGGACTAAACGTTCAATTTACCTTACCGGCTCAATTTCCATTAATTGTTGAAGAAAACGATATTGTAAACATTGCAGGTAATTCAAGCGATGCCGATAGCACCTTATTGTTTGTAGATAATGTTAAAGTATATTCAACCACCTCAAATAGTTTTAGTTATACACTCACAGCCACCGGAGGCGGAACACACTGGGTAAAAGCAGAAGCTATAAACAGCACAACATCAGTGGCCGATTCATTCTATTATTATGTACGCAGGCCTGTTACCGTTGCCGAACGTCCTGATGGCGTTGTTGACGGCATTAACTATATTGATGCAAGTACCGTTGTTTTAAGTTTATATGCTCCCGAAAAAAATTACGTATTTGCCATTGGTGATTTTAACGATTGGCAGGTTAATGATGAAGGTTATATGAACCAAACGCCCGATGGAAAACACTTTTGGATACAAATTTCAAATCTTACTCCCAAAAAAGAATATGTCTTCCAGTATTTTATCGACGGACAAATACGAATTGGCGACCCCTATGCTGACAAAGTGAGCGATCCCTGGAACGACCAATACATATCAAACGAAACCTACCCAAACCTAATCCAGTATCCCGCAGGTAAAACGTCAGGTATTGCTACTGTGTTACAAACAGATCAGGATCCTTATCCCTGGCAAAACACGGGTTTTACCCCTCCTGTAAAAGAGCACCTCACTGTTTATGAACTTCTTATAAGAGACTTTGTTGAAAAGCATGACTTTTCCACTTTAAAAGACACCCTGGATTATCTGCAACGCCTTGGCATCAATGCCATCGAATTAATGCCCGTTAGCGAGTTTGAAGGCAATTCAAGTTGGGGATATAATCCCAATTACTACTTTGCACCTGATAAATATTATGGACCGAAAGATACGTTTAAAGCTTTTGTTGACGAATGCCACAGCCGAAACATCGCTGTAATAATGGATATGGTGCTCAACCATGCTTATAACACCAACCCGATGGCAATGGAATACTGGGATGCCGAAAACAACCGCCCGGCAGCCAACAACCCATGGTTTAATACAACTTCCCCAAATCCTGATTATTCATGGGGAAACGATTTTAATCACGAAAGTCCTCAAACCCAGGCTTTTGTTGATACGGTTAACAGATACTGGATGCGGGAATATCATATTGACGGTTTCAGGTTCGATTTTACCAAAGGTTTTACCAATACACCGGGAGACGGAAGTGGATATGACCAATCAAGAATAAACATATTGGAAAGAATGGCTTCAAAAATTTGGGAAGACAAACCCAATGCGATGGTAATATTAGAACACTTTACAGCCAACTCCGAAGAAACGATACTATCAAATTACGGAATGATGCTATGGGGAAACTCCAACTACAATTATAACGAAGCAACCATGGGCTACTTCGACAACAACAAATCCGACTTTTCATGGATTTCGTACAAAAAGCGTGGTTGGAGCCAACCCAATGTTATGGGCTATATGGAAAGCCACGACGAGGAAAGGCTGATGTTTAAAAACATCACTTACGGAAATGGCGATGGCAGCTATCAGATCAAACAGCTTCCTACAGCTTTAAAACGAATGGAACTGGCGGGTGCTTTCTTTTTTACCATTCCGGGGCCTAAAATGATATGGCAGTTTGGCGAAAGAGGGTTTGACTACTCCATCAATTGGCCATGCATGGACGGAAGTTGCCGCACCGACCCAAAACCTTCGAGATGGGACTATCTGGATGACCCCAACCGCAAACACCTTTACTTCACATGGAAAGCACTTATTGACTTAAAGGACACCTTAAGTCTGTTTGAAACAAGCAACTACGACATGAATGTATCAACACCTCAAAAACGAATCCGGCTTACAAGCCCATCACTCTCCATGGTTATTATTGGCAACTTTGATGTGAAAGAGGGTAGCATCAACCCTGATTTTTATTCAACAGGAAAATGGTATGACTACTTATCAGGAAGCGAAATAGAGGTTACTAACATTGCAGACCCCATTACATTACAAGCAGGAGAATTTAGAATTTATACCGATAAAAAACTAAATACCCCAGACTACCTTAGCGTGAATGAAAACAGCACTAATAATGAAACGTTAAAGGTAACCGTTTTTCCTAACCCTTCCGGTAATGAGACAACTCTTAACCTGTCATTGTTAAGCAGTCAACAGATTTCAGTAGGTCTTTTCGATTTACAGGGAAAGCAGATAAGGAACATTTTTAGTGGAAAACAAAATTACGGAACACATTTATTTAAAATAAATGTTAACAACCTCACCAAAGGCCTTTATCTGATTTTTGTAAAAGGCGAAAAAGGGCAAACGGTTACAAAATTAATAGTGCAGTAGTAACCCCTGCTTACCTTCTTATAAATACAGCAGAATAGAGTTTACCGTTACGGGTAACCCTGATGTAATAAACCCCCAATGGTAAACCACGTAAGCTAATGGTTTTACTCTTGCTTAATGTTGAGGTTAACACAACCCGGCCGGTACTGTTATAAATAGCAAATACAGTATGTGCAGATACCATTTCCGTATCAAATAAAAGGGTCAACTCATCAGCTACCGGATTAGGGTACACCAAGAATCCATCGGGAGAATCTTTTTCATTAATTCCGACATACCATGTAGTAAAGGTATAGGGACCTGCCCAAATACTATGAATTTCATCAGTACAAACAGCTCTTACGTAAAAATCGTAAGTAGAACCTGCCGACAGGTTCTCAAGAAAATAATGAGTTTCATCCAGGCCCTGAATCAATTCACCCGATGTAGCCGTATCAAAACCCATTACTCCCCATAGCAAATCCCATTCATTTTCCTCACCCGAAGAGAGCCAATGCAACATTGCCGTTGAATCAGACAGACTATCTACATAAAGTCCCACCGGTGCTGAGCAGGCTTCATCATATTGAAAGTTAGCTACCAACTCCCTATCCTGATTAACCTCAAATGAATAAGCAGAATCATACGATACCGGTTGCCCGTTCTCTGTCCAAACAACAAAATAATAATACATATTAGAGGTCGCCACCAAATCACAGGTATCACCATAATTAAACTGCCCGCCTCCTGCAACCGTCCCAAAATCAGGATTATTGCTTGTTGCAACAATATCAAATGTTTGAATCTGAAAATTAGCTGTCAAGCCCATATTATTGTGTGGCATAACAAAAGTATAAGAGGTGTCAACCGAAAGGGTGTCTTCACCAAAAGTCCAGGCAATAAAGTCATAGCCTACATTTGGTGAAGCTGTTACCGTAACAGAATCGCCATATTGATAATTACCGGCACCGGATACAGTTCCGCCATTGTCAGGTACTGAAAATAAGAGCAAATTATAAGTTTTAGGTTTAAACTCGGCTGTCAACGTATCCTGCTCCGATGCAGTTACAAACTCAAAAATTGAGTCATATGATACAATACTGTCATTATACAGCCAATCTCCAAATTCAAACCCGACATTAGGGGATGCTGTAAGCGTAGCCGTATCTCCACTTAAGTAAAAGCCTTCACCCAAGGCAACCCCTGCCGTATCAGGACTGGCTAATAATTCTAACCAATAGCGTGCAGTAACCCTCCCGGACTCATAATCAGACGGAACAATTATATCATTATTAAAAACTTTGGAACCTGGTAAAAGATTGGTAGTTGTTATTGTATCCCCATCAAAAATAAAATTCAAATAAAACAAGGTGTCTGAATTGGATAAGTTAAAATAAGACAATGTATCCTGCCAATCACAAGTAACAACACCCATAGTATCGGTGAAAGAGATACCAGTGAACAACGACTCTGTAACCCCCTGAAACTGTAGTTGATTAGCATCGTACCCCACTCTGAGACGAATACCGTTTACACTATCAAACCCAACACCTCCAGCCAGTACAGGCATTGAAAAAGCAACTCCATAATCAACTACAAGCGAATCCTGACTAACAACACCGAGAGGAGCAACCTGTGTTATTAACCCGTCAACATAATCTATACTATCAATTGTCTGTAAATAAACATTTGATATCTCACAACCATCCTTAAAATGTAAAGCTGCATCAAATCCTGCATTATAATACAGGTGTAAATCAAGAAGCTTACCATCAATATCATATCCATTACCAGAATATGCTGTATAAATAATAGTAATTTCATTTTGCTGGTAATTATAGTTGGCCAGCCAACTCCCCGGAAGAGTAGTATTCTGAATACCAATAAAGCTTATTAAGTTTGTATCGACATCGATTTTTAACGAAATAGCAGATACCTGGCCATTACCACCAACAAAGTTAAATGCGTCCATTTGTAAAAGCAATTCACCAGGTCCTAACAGTGTATCATGTATAACAACCGAAGGGTTTTCTCGACTATCAGCAGACAGAACATTATTAGAGAAGATACTACTTGTTATCAGTATTAAAAG
>JALVAQ010000009.1 GCA_027011095.1 Bacteroidales bacterium | reverse complement strand
TCATTAAGCTATGCCGAATTTGTGGTACCATTGGTAAAATCGGTTCAGGAACTAAATCAAAAACTTGAAAAAGAAAATGCCGAGTTAAAAGCTCGCCTCGAAAGGTTGGAGAAATTATCAATTGAAAAAACGCAATAACATGAAAAAATCATTACTAACACTCGTAGCAGTTACTTTACTAACTCTAAGCAGTTTTGCCCAGGTGGCAATAAACACAACGGGTGCGCCGGCAAACGCATCGGCAATTCTTGACGTTTCGAGCACCGACAAAGGTTTGCTTATACCCCGCATGACTACAAACAATCGTACCAACGATGTTACACCGGTAGCGGGCCTTTTGGTTTACGATACCGATACCGAAAGCTTTTGGTATTACGATGGTACTCAATCAAGTTGGGTTGAAATTAAAGCCGGAAGTGCTTTGGACATTAACAGTCTTGTCGATGGCAGCAGCGACGGGACAAGTGTTTTTTTAGGGTCAAATACCGGTAGTTCCGATGATGGAACCAACTACAATACAGCACTTGGAATAAATGCTTTGACCGTAAATACTTCCGGTGAACACAATGTTGCAATAGGAAATGCAGCATTGGCAAATAACATCGGCCACTCCGGTTTGGTTGCCATTGGCGATTCGGCATTGTACACCACCAATCTTAGTTTAGGGAATTATTTTTATGGTCTTAACAATACTGCCATAGGCGCAAGCACTTTATTTTCAAATACTAACGGATATGATAATACTGCCATAGGCTATCAAAGTATGTATTTTAATACAGAAGGTAAGGACAATACTACCTTAGGCTATCAAAGTATGTATAGCAATACAGAAGGGTTTAGCAATACTGCAGTAGGATGTAATACCCTTTTGGACAACACAACCGGCTCAAAGAATACTGCCATAGGGTTCGACGCTCTTAACTATAACACCACTGCTTCATGTAACACCGCTATCGGATGTAATGCTCTATCTTATGATACAACCGGTTCAAAAAATACTGCAACCGGCTATCAAGCACTATTTCTCAACAGAGGAGGTAATGAAAATAGTGCTTTAGGATATAGATCGATGAGTCACAATACAACCGGAAGCAAAAATGTTGCAATGGGAGCAAATAGTCTTACCAGCAACACCACCGGCTCCAACCTTGTTGCCATAGGCCATTGGGCGCTTTCTAATAATGGTAGGGGGGCATCGGGTACGGAAGCTACAAAGAATACTGCCGTAGGGTCAGGGTCCTTGTATCGCAATACAACCGGAGAGGAAAATACCTCCGTTGGTTTTGAAAGTTTATTTTTTGATTCAACAGGAAGGTATAATACCGCAATAGGATCACATGCACTTTATTTTAATGCAATAGGTTCCTCTAACACAGCTATGGGAAGAATGGCTCTTGGACGAAATACAACAGGAAATCAAAATACTGCTATTGGTGTGAGAGCAGGAAACAATAACTCTACAGGAAGCAGTAATACAACCATTGGATACGAGGCCGGTCTGGGCAGTGTCGGAAACAGCTTTAACGGATGTGTTATGATTGGCTATCAGTCAGGTATGAATAATACGGATAATAATAAACTATATATAGATAACTCTCCAACCTCAACCCCTCTTATAGGCGGTGATTTCCAAACCGACAGGGTTGATATTAACGGAACCGTTAAAATTACAGGTGGTTCTCCCGGCTCGGGAAAAGTGCTTACAGCCTCTAATGCTAATGGTAATGCCACCTGGGAAACACCAACTGTTTATGCCTCTTCAATAAACGACTTGTCGGATGCTGTCAACATCGAAACGAGATTTTATATGGGCACCAATGCAGGTTTAAATAATACCGGATCGTATAACACCGGTATCGGGTATGAAGCGCTAAAACTGAATACAACGGGAAATCATAACACCGCCATTGGTTTTAAAACCCTTGATGCAAATACAGAAGGTATTGGCAACACAGGCCTTGGGCACGGAAGCCTCGGAGCCAACACAACCGGTGATAATAACACTGCTGTCGGACGTGAAGCGCTGGAGGCAAATACATCGGGTAATTTTAATATTGCTGTTGGGATAAGTACTCTCCACAATAACACTACTCGCTCCAACCTTGTTGCCATAGGCGATTCGGCACTTTATAATAACGGTATCGGTGCAACTGCCAATTGGGAGGCTGCCAAAAATACAGCAGTGGGTTCCAAGGCAATGTATAGTAATACCACTGGTGGTTCGAGCACAGCAACGGGATATCATGCATTGTACGAAAACACCGATGGTTATAAAAATACTGCCACCGGATACCTTTCCTTAACAAATAATACACATGGATATCAAAACACTGCTTATGGTGCCGGTGCCCTAAGCGGAAATACGGGTGGCGATAACAATACAGCCGTAGGGTACAATGCCTACGTTTCAGGAAGCTATAACAATTCCACCGCCATTGGCTATAACACCACCATCGACGATAATAACCAAGTACATATTGGCAATACAAGTGTTGGATGGATAGGCGGAGAAAAAACCTGGAGTACCTATAGCGATAAGCGTATAAAAGAAAACATACAAAGTGATGTACCCGGTTTGGAATTTATCACAAAGCTTAACCCTGTTACCTACAACCTTAATATCCACAAGCAAAACGAAATAATGGGCACTGATAATGCCAAAGGCAGCAATGATTGGAAAGGAAAATATGATATTGAGAAAAGACGAATAACCGGTTTCCTTGCTCAGGAAGTAGCCGAGGCAGCCCAAAAAACAAATTATGACTTCAGTGGAGTATATATTCCCGAAAATGAAAATAAGCTCTATTCATTAAGCTATGCCGAATTTGTAGTACCATTGGTTAAATCGGTTCAGGAACTAAATCAAAAACTTGAAAAAGAAAATGCTGAATTAAAAGCACGCCTCGAAAGGTTGGAGAAATTATTAATTGAAAAAACACAATAACATGAAAAAATCATTACTAACACTCGTAGCAGTTACTTTACTAACTCTAAGCAGTTTTGCCCAGGTGGCAATAAACACAACGGGAGCGCCGGCAAACGCATCGGCAATTCTTGACGTTTCGAGCACCGACAAAGGTTTGCTTATACCCCGCATGACCACAAACAATCGTACCAACGATGTTACACCGGTAGCAGGACTATTGGTTTACGATACTGATACCGAGAGTTTTTGGTATTACGATGGTACGCAATCAAGTTGGGTTGAGATTAAAGCAGGAAGCGCTTTGGATATTAACAGCCTTGCTGACGGTATCAGCGATAGTACAAGTGTTTTTTTAGGATCAAATGCAGGTTCAGCCGATGATGGAACCAACTACAATACAGCACTTGGAATAAATACTTTGGCTGAAAATACTTCCGGTAAACACAATGTGGCAATAGGAAATGCAGCATTGGCAAATAATAAGTGGCGTTCCGGCTTGGTTGCCATTGGCGATTCTGCACTGTACACCAGTCCTGGCACAAGTGTTTATTTTTATGGTACAGAGAACACAGCCATAGGAGCAAGTGCTTTATTATCTAACACAATAGGATCAACAAATACTGCAATCGGGTACAATACAATGTACTCAAATACCAGTGGAAATAATAATACTGCGGTAGGAAAGGCTGCTCTTTATTCAAATACAGAAGGTTATTATAATACTAGCATAGGCTATAAATCTATGTATAATAATACAGATGGAGAAAGCAATACTGCAGTGGGAAATAGTACCCTTCGAGATAACACAACCGGAAACTATAATACTGCCATAGGGCGTAGTGCTCTTATCAGTAGTACCACTGCTTCACGCAACACGGCTGCCGGATATAGGGCTCTATATTATGACACAACCGGCTCATATAATACTGCAACCGGCTTTTATTCACTATACAAAAACAGAAATGGTGATTATAACAATGCTTCAGGATATCAATCGATGTATTGTAATACAACAGGAAGTAGCAATGTTGCAATGGGAGTAAACAGCCTTTACTACAACACCACCCGCTCAAACCTTGTTGCCATTGGCGATTCGGCTTTGTATAATAACGGGTTAGGTGCCACAGGCGATACTGAAGCTACAGCAAACACTGCGGTTGGCTCTAAAGCACTTTATTCAAATACCACCGGACACAACAATGTAGGTATTGGCTCTGCAGCCTTATATTGCAATGATGAAGGAAATGAAAACACAGCTGTGGGTTATCAGGCAGGCTGGGGTGGCTATGGAATTGGCCATAATGCTAGCGGTTGTGTTTACCTGGGTAACAAGGCAGGAAGAAGCAATACAAGCAGCAACAAACTTTTTATCACTAACTCCGAAGATGCAACTCCACTCATTGGCGGTGATTTTAGCACAGAACAGGTTGACATAAACGGTACAATAAAAATTACCGGTGGTTCGCCGGGAGCTGATAAAGTACTAACCTCCGATGCCGATGGACTGGCATCATGGCAAACCAAAACCTACGGGGCAACAGAACTAAATGGACTTAGCGATGCCAAAACTAATGCCACAAGTATTTTTATTGGTGACCTTGTTGCACCTAACGATGATGGAAATA
>JALVAQ010000008.1 GCA_027011095.1 Bacteroidales bacterium | reverse complement strand
TTTGAGTTATCATTAGTTGCAGCAAGTAACCGCAACCAATAATTTGATTCTCTCATTTCTTTTAAAGCTATCCTAACTTTATTTATGAAATCAGCCCTTGAAATACCAGCTTGACTTTCTTCATAATTTGCTCCGGAAGACGTTGAAGACTTTCCCAGTTGATATCTGAATAACTTACTTGTCTCCGATTTATCTAATTGCTTCAGTAAATTCAAAACGTTGACGGAAAAGTTAAATAACCTATCACTCAAATCATTCTTTTTACTCCCATTTCCTTCCATCTTTTTCCTTGTCTCTTTTATCTTCCCGATAGTTATCGGGACTTTTATCTTTTATCTTTTATCTTTTATCTTTTTTCTTTTATCTTTTTTCTTTTATCTTTTTTCTTAAAAATACCCTTCTCTCTTCTTCTGCTCCATACTTGCTTCCTGGTCGAAGTCGATAACACGGGTGGTTCGTTCTGATACGGTAACGGTCATCATCTCTTCCACAATTTTTTCGATGGTGTCGGCTTCGGATTCAATGGCGCCGGTGAGCGGGTAACAGCCAAGGGTTCGGAAACGAACTTTTTTCATTTCGGCTTTTGCTGCCAGCTCCTTTGGCATGCGGTCATCGTCAACAAGGATTAAGTTCCCGTCAACATTAACAACCGGACGCTCTTTGGCAAAATAAAGCGGAACGATGGGAATATTTTCCAGACGAATGTACTGCCAGATATCCAGCTCCGTCCAGTTGCTTATGGGAAACACTCTAATGCTTTCGCCCTTGTGGACTTTGGCATTGAAGATGTCCCACAGTTCGGGACGCTGGTTTTTTGGATCCCACTGATGGTATTTATCTCTGAAAGAGTAAATTCTTTCTTTGGCTCTGCTTTTTTCTTCGTCGCGACGGGCACCGCCAAAGGCGGCATCGAAGCCATATGTGCTAAGGCCTTCTAACAATGCCTGTGTTTTCATCACATCGGTATGTACCTTTGAGCCGTGGGTGAATGGGCCTATTCCCTGTTCAAATCCCTTTTTGTTATAATGAACGATGAGGTTCCATCCGTTTTCTTTGGCATATTTATCACGAAATTCGGTCATTTCGCGAAATTTCCATTTGCTGTCGATGTGCATCATGGGAAAAGGTACTTTTCCCGGGTAGAAGGCCTTTTCGGCTAATCGTACCATCACGGAGGAATCCTTGCCAATGCTGTAGAGCATAACAGGATTTTCGAACTCGGCTGCCACCTCACGGATGATGTGGATGGCTTCGGCTTCGAGTTCCCGGAGGTTTGATAGGGTGTATTGGGTCATTTGTTTTTGGGTTTTTTCTTATAATCTTCAGCAGTTTATTGTAGGAGTCTGCCACGCTCCACTCCCGATAGGAATCGGGATCATGCTCGCAGAATAGGTACTTCGTATTTTACTTTGTTGTTTGTATGCATTGCTCCGAAAGTTAGTTGCGGAGGAGTAATTTGCGAGGGAGGCGACAGCCGACCGAAGCAATCCTGAACAACGCCAGAGCCTTAAAGTTCATTAAACAAATCCTTCCATTCCCGATTCATCTCTTCTATTAGTGCAATCTTTTTTGCCCGTGATCCGGCTTTTAATTTCTTCTCCATTGCCCTGTCTTCAAGAATTGTTGGGTATTCTTTAAACCAGACCAGTTTATCAACATTGTAGTGGGCTGAGAAGGAGTTTTTATATCTTTTTGTTTGGTGTTTAAGTATTCTGTCTTTCAGTTCGTGTGTCTGCCCTGTGTAGATAACTCCATTTGGGCGATTGGTTGTCAGTCATGTAAGTCCAGTATTTCATATAATCTGACTAACCTTAAATAACTTCCGTCGGGTCAAAACGAATCTCGGGTAATATTTTTAGCAACATTTGTCTGACGGTTTCATCAATGTCAGGATTTGTGTTGTCCACGCGTAAAAAAGGTGCTTCGGGAATTTCAAAAGGTGCTGATATTCCAGTGAAATTCTTTATTTCTCCCGCTCTGGCTTTTTTATAGAGGCCTTTTGGATCGCGGTTTTCACACACTTCCAGGGGAGTATCCACAAACACTTCCAAAAAATCATCTTCCCCAATTATCTCTTTAGCCATGCTTCTCATCTCATTTGTGGGACTAATAAATGAACAAAGTAAAATGATACCACAATTCATAAAGAGTTTGGAAACTTCCGCTATTCTCCTGATATTTTCTATTCTGTCTTCTTCGGTAAATTCAAGATTTTTATTAATGCCTGAACGTACATTGTCGCCATCGAGAATCTGGCAGAAATAGCTTAATTCAAAAAGCCTTTTTTCCAGATGGCTGGCCAGTGTTGTTTTTCCCGCCCCTGAAAGTCCTGTAAACCAAATAACTTTAGCTTGTTGCTTAAGAAAAATCTCCTTGTCCTGGCGGCCTTTAATTTCGTCGAATACAGTGTGAATATTGTTCATAATGATTGATGTTAAAAGTTTGAAAGTTTAAAGTTTAAAGTTTTGATTCAACTTGGAACCTGATAGGATTATCGCTTTACAATAAACCAGGGATTCAAGAGGTTTTCTTTATTATAAGCTAAAGGAGTATTCGCTTCTGCATTGGTCACCTTACCACCAGAGGCTCTTACAACCGCATCACCTGCAGCAGTATCCCACTCCATAGTAGGAGCAAAGCGTGGATAAATATCAGCTATTCCTTCGGCTATCATACATAGTTTTAAGGAACTCCCTTTTGAAACTATCCTCACCTTATCGTGCTCACTTTTTAATTTTTCAATAAAATCTTCAGTTTCCTTATTCAAGTGAGAACGGCTGGCAACAATACCATAATATCCTTTATTGGTTTTTACAGGTATTCTATTGTTCTCAACAAGTCCTGCCATCAGATTTTCTACGTTAGAGGCCTGTTCAATTCTGAATGCGCCCAGATGATCGTCACCCACGTATAAAACATCTAAAACCGGGGCATAAACAACACCGATTACCGGTATATTATTTTTAATCAGAGCGATATTAACTGTAAATTCGCCATTTCGTTTAACAAACTCTTTGGTTCCATCCAGCGGGTCAACAATCCACATGGTGTCCCAACTCCTGCGTTCGTTGTATGGAATACTCTTACCCTCTTCACTTAGTACAGGGATTCCCGTATTTCTTAATTTGGAAACAATAATATTGTGAGCATTTTGATCTGCCAGGGTAAGCGGAGAAGTATCCTTTTTATACTCAACTGTAAAGTCAGTACCGTAAACCTCAAGTATTGCTTTGCCCGCCTCAATAGAAGCTGTGATGATTGTTGAGAGGTTATTCATAATGATTTGATTTATTGTTTTTCGGGCATGCTTCCGCCTTCTAAGTCCCATACATATCTTATATAGAACTGGACTTAAGGCATTTTGCAACATACACGTTTTACGCTTTACATAAGTAAAAGCAACCGGTTTTCAAAAAAAGATAAAAAATAATTCTAATATATTTATCTTCTGAATATTCTGTAATTTAGTAATAAAGCAGCAAATGAAAACCAGTAAAAGCAGACTGCAATTTATTGCCAATAACCTTACTATACATCACAATTTACAAATATTGAGCATCAAAATTACTCAACATTTTATGTTTTGCAACTAATTTAAAAAAAACTTTTTCACATTGTAGCCATGTATAAAAACCTTATATTTCCCGGCTGGAAATCAAATATTTTCTTACTGTTTTCACTTACATTTGCAACAACCATTTGCAGCAACAAAATCGAAAAGTTATGCTCATTATATTATCACCCACCAAAACGCTGGACATGTCGGGGAGATCACCTTTTAAAGAGTTCACACTGCCGGAAAATCTATCCAAAAGCAAGCAGTTGACAGACATACTTAAAAAGAAAAGCATTGGCGAATTAACCACGCTTATGAACATCAGCCCCAAATTGGCGCAACTTAACTATGAGCGGTTTCAGCAATGGCAGCTGCCTTTCACTGCGGATAATGCAAAACAGGCACTTTATGCTTTTAAAGGTGAAGTTTTTAACGGGTTAGATTCCGAAACACTTCAAAAAGATGATATTACTTTTGCCCAAAGCCATCTGATTATCCTAAGCGGACTATATGGAACATTACGCCCACTGGATTTAATACAACCTTACCGGCTGGAAATGGGCACCAAATCGGCTTTTGCAGGCAGTAAAAACCTTTACGATTACTGGAAGCCAACCATTACAGGAAACCTCCAAAAAGCATTGGACGACCAAGGTGATAACTACCTGATTAATCTTGCTTCCAACGAATATTTTAAAAGCATAGATATTAAGACGTTAGATGCCCGCATCATCACACCTCAGTTTAAGGAATTTAAAAACGGCACCTATAAAATAGTTACCATCTATGCAAAAAAAGCAAGGGGGTTGATGACCAGGTTTATCATTCAAAACCGGCTAAGCAATCCGGATGAGTTAAAGCTTTTTGACCTGGACGGCTACTTTTATAACGAACAACTTACAGCTGATCCTAATAATCCTGTTTTCACAAGAAATTAAAAAAAAGCACGCCCCACAAAGATACACACCTTATATAATAGTAGGAGTATCTCAGCAAAGAGA
>JALVAQ010000007.1 GCA_027011095.1 Bacteroidales bacterium | reverse complement strand
GCTAAATACCCTTTCAGCACTATCATACATTTTTTTTATAATGTAAATATGCCCCATGTTTGAGTTAATGATATTTTCCCAGACATCATTATTTAATTCCGTAGCTATTTGTTTGGCACGTTTATAATATATTTGTGCAGAATCAGGCTGGTCTGATTCTTCATAGGCTAATGCAATGGTGTTGAGTGTTGACAAATATGATTTACCGGACGGTGAACCGGTTCTTTTTTTGTTTTTTTCTATGTTGAGGTAACAAGATAAAGCTTTATGCATTTCATCAATAGACTCCTTATACAATTGATTCTTGAAATAGGTGTCTCCAAGTGTAAAATGAATATGAAATAACATTAGCTGATTGCCCGTCAATTTAAAAGTATCAATGGCTTTTAACAAATATTTTGCCCCAAGGTTAGACATACCTACGGCCAAATGATATTTACCTGCATAAAAAAATGCATAAGCTTGCTCTTCCTTATTCATTTTAGGAATGGTTTGAATGAGGCTGTAATATTCCGCTACTCCTTTTTTCTTATCTTTTTTTGTATAAAACCATGCCAAATATTGACCTGCTAAAAAATGTTCAAAATAACCTTTGTCTTCAAGCAGTGATTTTGCTTTTAGCTCTTTACATTTTTGTATGGCATCATCATAACTCATGCGATTTAAAAAACTGAATATAACTTTATAGCTTTTTATTTTAGAGCTAATACTTTGCCTGTCAACAGCCTGATAAACACTATCAATTTTTTTATTCCATGATCGAGAAGAGGCTGTTGAACCAACAATAAGAAAACAAAATAATAATAATTTATATTTCATAATTGACTAAATTATTCTTCCAAACACCCTACTATTAGTAGCGAATTGGTGAGCTAATATACAAATTATTGTTGTTGATTTTACTGTTGTTGTAGCCATTTTAAAAGTTTTTTTGGAAGGAATTTTGTTAGCCGGTTATTACTTCCGATTCAGATTTTCAGGTCATGATTCTTTTGTTTCTATTGGTAAGGTGTTTACAGCATTCTTGACTTTTTTTGCTTTCAGCCCCGATGTCCTTTAAGAATGATTGTGTTATCTCGTTTAAAAAAAATGTATCATTGTAATATTATGTTGAACCACTCGTCTAAATAATTGAAATGACCACAGAAGAGTTTACGTTAAAGCTGTTGCCTAAAAAGGATAAGTTATTCAGATTGGCCGTTTTTCTGTTAAAAAACAGGGAAGAGGCGGAGGATGCAGTGCAGGAGATTTACCTTAAACTGTGGAGTATTAAAGAAAGTTTGAAAAAGTATAATAATATGGAGGCTGTAATGATGACGATGACCCGTAATAAATGCCTTGATAAGCTTAAAACCAAACGTGAAAAGTTTAGTAGCTTAAACGAAAATATTAATAATCAGCCTTATACAAGTGTTATGGAGCAGTCGGTTCAGCAGGATATGGTGGCACAGGCTAAGCAGTTTATGAACCGGTTACCTGAGCAGCAGAAAATCATTATCCACTTACGTGATATTGAAGGGTATGAGTATGAGGAGATTAAGGAAATTACCGGATTCGACTTGAATTACATTAGAGTAAATTTGTCGAGGGCAAGAAAATCAATTAGAACATCACTTATAAAGCTGGAAGAAAATGAATTACGATAGATTAAACCGGTTGGTAGAGAAATATCTTGGTGGAACTTCTTCCATAGCTGAAGAAAAGGAGTTGAAGTATTATTTTCTCAACGAGGAGGTTCCCGAAAATTTACTGTCGTTAAAAAGCCAGTTTTTAGCTTTTGATGAATTTGCCGAAACAGAATTAAGTCTTGATTTTGAAAATGAGTTTTGGGAAGCTGTTCATCAAAAGAGACCAGATAATATATCATTAAATCAGCCTGAAAAGGGTGGTGGCCAAAACAGATGGAATATCTACAGCCTGGTTACCGGAATTGCGGCTGCATTGGCCATTGTGCTTACCATTTGGATGACTACCGATATTTTTAATATTAAAAAAGCTGTCAACCAAAACAACAATCCGGCTTTAGCCTATCAACAGGCCACCGATGCCCTTACCTTGCTTGCGGTAAATTTCGACAAAGGAATTTCACAAACGCAGCAGGCAGTCCGTCCGCTTAACACCGGCTTTAAAATGCTTAATAATGTGAGTTTGGTAAACAAAGGTGTAGAAAGCTTGCAGCCGGTAAATAATATTAGTAAAATGAAAATAATTAAATTCAATAATCATTAAAAATCAAAACAATGAAAAAACTATTTGTAAGTTTAGCTCTGCTGATGTTCAGCCTTCCGATGGTGGTAAATGCACAGGAAACCGCCATGGATAAATTTTATGAGAAATACGCTGCCGAAAAAGGATTTACCGGTGTAAGCGTATCGCCCGAAATGTTTGAAATGCTTGCCTCAATGGAGGTTAACGACAGTACCGGCCAAATGGAAGAGGCACATCAAATGATGAGGCAACTTACCGGCCTTAAAATGTTAAGTTACGAACCGCAACCAGGGGTGGAGAAGTTTCCGCTTATTGAACGTGCAAAAAAGGCATTGAAAATAAGTAACTATACCGAGATGATGACGGTTCAGGATGACGGGCAAATCATTAAATTTTATGTTAAAAAGTCAGGTGATAAAGTTTCGGAATTGCTGATGACGCTTCAGGGTGAAGACCAGGAGGTTGTACTTGATATTGCCGGAAACATCGACATGAAGTCCATTGCTCAGTTAGGGCAGATGATGAACATGAAAGGAATGGGTAATTTGTCGAAAATGAAAGGGCATTATCATCGCGATACCGATGATGACAACGATTAGTATATAAGTGATTAGTAAATAAGTTCAGCTCGCGGTGCAAACTGTGGGCTGATTTATTTTTACATTTATCTGGTTCTCAGTTTGTAACTATCTGTTAGTCTGGGTATTTGTTATAGTCTGCCTTAGCTAATTGTTATTGTTTCGAGGCAGTATCAAAAAGTTTGTTGGTTTCTTTAATGTATTTCAAAAACTCATCTTTTCCCAACCCTGTTTCCGAGGAGGTTACAATCATTGGTGGAAGCTCTTCCCAGCTATTCAGCATCTGTTTTTTATAGGCTGCAAGGTTGCTTTCCAACTGGTTGCGGGTTAGCTTATCGGCTTTGGTAAATATCATTACAAACGGAATCTTCGATATGCCAAGCCACTCAATAAATTCCATGTCGTTTTTTTGCGGTTCATGACGTACATCAATCAGGGTAAAAAGTGTTAACAGGTTTTCACGGTTTAATATGTACCCTTTAATCATTTTTTCCCATTTGGTTCTTTCGGTTTTGCTGCGCCGTGCATAGCCGTATCCCGGAAGGTCAACCAAATACCATTCGTCATTAATTTTAAAATGATTGATGGTGATGGTTTTTCCTGGCGTCCCCGATATCTTGGCCAACTTTCGGCGGCCTGTTACCATGTTAATTAATGATGACTTACCAACATTTGAACGGCCAATCATGGCGTATTCCGGTATGGTTGGCTCAGGACATTTGGTCCATATGGTCGAGCTGATTACAAAATCGGCATAGTTGATTTTCATGTTTAATCGGGTTTTGAATAAGTGGAAACATGGCGCTCTTTTTTGCCAATGTAGATATCTCCGATGGTGATTAAAATTCCCGTTTCTTCAACATTTCCAAAATGGTCGTTAACTGAGGTGCCAAAGGTTTTCATGGTTGACGATAAATTCATATAGGCATTAAAGAGCGGTGGAATATTTTCGCCCAACTTACGTACCTTTTGTACCAGTATTTTATAGTCTTCATTGTAGTTGTCACCCGAAAATATATTGTTTAATATTTTGTTGGAAGTGGTAAGCTTCAAGGGTTTTTTGGGGGTTACCAGGTCTTCGTTATCAGGAAAATATTTTTGCATAAAAAACAGGATTAAGTCTCTTGCAAAGGGATCGAAATCGGTGTACATGGTAACTTTTCCAAACAAAAACCTGATGTCGTTATGCTCAATGATTAATGCGCCAAGGCCGTCCCACAAATTGTCTAAAGCGAACATTCCTCTACGGAGGTTAAAGGCGGGTTGGTAGAGTGGTTGTACAAACGACCTTCCCAATTCAATAGTTTCCGGGAGGTATTCTTTAATAAATTTATCGGAAAAATTAAAAAGCCTTGAGGTGGGCGACTTTACCTCGTTGTTCTTTTCAACTTTTATGTCTTTCCCGTGCAAATACCTGTATCCGCCTACAATTTCCTGTTCTTCGGCATCCCAAACAATCATCTGTTTAAAACCGTGAGGCCCCATGTCGTAGTCATCAACATCAATTGATTTACCCGTGCCGCCACCTGCATCGCGAAAGGTAACCTCACGCAGCCTTCCTATTTCACGCATCACATGAGGTGAATTTTCAGCGGTAATAACATAAATTTCGTTGTTGCCATTGTTGGTTTCGCGCAAAAACTTATCCTTTGTCAGTTCGCCAACCAAAAGCTCTTTGTCCACAGGGGGAATTACTGTTTCAATGCTCATCATAAAATTGCTTTCAATTTTTCAGGACAAAGATAATATTAAATTCAGGTTGTTGTATTTAATT
>JALVAQ010000006.1 GCA_027011095.1 Bacteroidales bacterium | reverse complement strand
TACTATGTTGAATAAATGATTATCATAACAAACTTCTATGTACTAAGTATTTATTCTTAATCAGGCATTAACAAAAAACAAAAAAATAATTATTCTTCAAAAAATATCGGGTTGATTTTTGGGATTCCAACATAATACAAATCGAATCCTCCCAGTCCGCCCGGACGGTCAGAGGAAAAAATCATCAAATCATTTTCAAAATTAGTCACCTGAACAACCAGGGGTCGAAACTCATCAAACTCAGTATTAATCTTATCGCCAAAGTTAACAGGTTCGGTCCATTCCCCATTCTCAAACCGGGAGTAATAGAGGTCGTAACCACCATAACCTCCCGGGCGGTCAGAAGTAAAAACCATAAACTGCCCGTTAACGTAAGGACAACGGTCGTTGGATGGAGAGTTTAAAATATCTACCGGAACTTTTTCATATTCGCCATCTGATGTAAGAAACTGCATAAAATTCAGGCTGTCAGGAATTGTGATTTTTGCAATATCGGAGCCTCCTTCATTCGTGTAATCAAAATACATTTCACTGAACAAGTTCGGGTTGCTATCCCCCCAATCAATGCTGAGAATATTTTTACCAAAAAAGGATACATATTGTTGTCGCACCGGATCCCCCAGGAATGAGATTTCAGTAGGTCCTTCCACCATATTGGTTACTCCTCCATCGGTCGATTGGCTGTAAACAAACCTCGAAGAAAAGCTGTAAGAGCCGTCGGTCGTGGAATAAGCAATCATATTTATTCGCGTTACCGTATCATTGATGGCTGTATCAAAACTAATGGCATAAGGCGCAAACTGGTCTCCCTCCTTTTCAATCTGCCGCAACAACTTAACAACATAAGTAGTATTTTCCCAGAAATCTGAATTATCCACTTGCAAAGTACCAGTTTCCATGTACCATGCTGCATGAAAATTATCACCATAAATATCAAAATCATTCCCCGCGGAATTGCGATTTGACGAAAAAATTAACTCCCTGCCGTAATGGGTTTCAGGCAAAGCCGAATTATAATCATCGTACTCAGAGTTAACGAAATCAAGATTTACCGGCGTTACAGGAAAATAGGCTTTTGGATATTTGAATTTAGAATGGTTTGGGCACCCCCATAAAGCAAATAAAACAATGGCTAAAACTAAAAGAGTCGCTGATTTTTTCATATTAGTTTGATTAAAAATTGCGTTGATTTTAACCAAAGATTATGCCACTATGAAAAAACTAAAAAGATGTCCGTTAATTTCAGAACCCCGGACGATAGCCGCGAAAAACACCCATGGCAGGATTATTAAATCCTTCATTCATCATATGATTGTAGTAGTATGGATTGTAATGTCCCCTATCATACGAAAAAGAAGCATCAATTTGAAAATTATCGTTAACCTTATAATTGAGGTTAATCATCATTCCCTGATTGCTCAAATCCAAAGCACGAGGATTAAGTTGTTCCTCACCGGTTAAGGACGGCCTCAGGTTCACCGTTTTATATCCCAATGCGGTAACAGTGATGCTTTTATTAACGACATACTCGCCTTTTACAAATAACGAACCATAGTTCAATGGAGTATCCCACAACAGAGAATGACTGTTTCTTGTGTTATCAATAAAAACAGTCCTTAAGCTCATTCCTGCTGAAATCCTAATCCTTCCCAAAACAATATCGCCTGCTTCAGCACTTAAAGAGGTAGTATAAAAACCAACCCCGGGTGTAAAACTCCCAAACGAGGTGCTGAGGACAAACCTATAGTCCGGTACAAAACGGGCTACATCGGATTTACTATAATTAACGGTATCCATTGTTACAACATCAGAACTACCTTGTTGGGCAATCAATACATCAATGCCACCGAAAAATAGCAACACAACTAAAACTATTTTTACAAAATGCTTCATAATTGCAGCAATATTAGTTATATTTGTCGAACTGAAAAGTTAAAAATTATTTTTTCTTTTTGTTCCATTTAAAGCAAATTTTTCTTTTCTTTGCTTTAAATATAAATTAACTATTAAAAAAATAAAAAAAGATTAACTCATGAAAAAGTTTACATTGATTTTGCTTTCCGTATTTATGACCACATTCTTGATGGCTCAAACCCCCGAAGGCGGAAGTGTTACTGCCGGTAATTACGGTAGTCAGGCAGGGGTTTTATATGCACAAATGAATCCTGTTGACACTATTCCGGTTGTAGCTTCACAACAGTTTACCGACTTCAGCAATAGCATAGCTCAAACAGCTGATGACTTTATCATTCCCATTGGAAAAACATGGAGTGTTACTTCCATTGCAACAATAGGTAGTTACTTTACAGGTTCTACAGGTCCCGCAACCAGTTTCACTGTTCAAATTTTTGCTGACATGAGTGGATTGCCTGCAGCAACACCAATGTTTGAACAAACCGGATTAACATACTCTGTAACCGGAAACAGGTTTGACATTCCGTTAACTTCAACAATACAATTGAATGCAGGACACTATTGGATATCAATTGTAGCCGTAATGCCTTATAACACAAACGGACAATGGGGTTCGGCATGGAACAATGCTCCACAGGCAAATTATGTTTTTGCCGATCGTGACCCGGATCAACTGTTTGGTGGTGCCTGGCCGGCTACCTGGGGACAATCTTCAAGTTATAGCGCCTGGGCTGGCAGAGCCAACTACGATCTCTGTTTTGAAATTACAGGTGATGAAAGTACAGCAGCAGTTCCTGTTTCAAACTGGGCCATTTTATTGGGCGTTCTGCTTATCGGAACTTTTGTAGTAATCAGATACAGAAGAAGCATTGCTTAGTCTATTTTATTTTAACAAAAAAAGCCACTTCTTATAGTGGCTTTTTTTGTTGCAAACAATCAGGTATAAAAGAATTTTTTTCCTTCTAAGATGAGCAAAAAAAAGAAAACAAAAAAGCGCAAGCATCCCGATCATCAAGGCAAACGAGCAGCTAATAGACAGTTAATCAAACAATTTCTCCCGTTGATTGCAGCAGTAACATTGTGGATTGTGTCCAGTACGATAATGCACCTGCCTTTCATAAAAAATGAAGTTGCCCATTTTTTTATTGACTTTACGCTTCAATCCTCTTTATTATTTGGAAAAGTATTTTTCATTCCTGTTTCCAGTACTGCATTTCCGTTTTTAACCATCGGTGGCTATACTATGAAGGTGGTAATGGAATGTACAGCCTATAATTTTTATCTTTTTGTTATCTTTTTAAGCCTGTTTTCACCGGTAAACTGGAAACAAAGGCTTATAACCCTGTTCGTTTTTTTATTGGCCGTATTTGTAATAAACAATTTACGTTTTATTACAGTGGGGTATATTGGAAGCTATTCACAAAAAATGTTTCATCTGGTTCACGATTACCTTTGGAATATTTTGTTTGGCTTTTTAGTCTTTTTAATATGGGCATGGAGATACAATAACACATCGGTTGTACAAAGCAATCAGAACGATAAAGCACAAAAATAAAATAAACCACAAATATGCTTTGGTCATACATAAAAAAGATACTGCTACTAATCCTAATCTCCATTATCATTTTTACAGCATGGGAAATGGGGGCAGAACGAATCTATGAAAAATCATTGGTAGGAATTACCAATATGGTACTACCTGTCATTAAAAAAGATACCAGAATTAATTTGGAAAAAAGTGGAAAAGACAATACTTATCAATTCAGAGTTTATACGCGTGTTCAGGGCAGAATGGGAAACTATCCACAAGAAACCGGAGGTCTTATGGAACCCTTCGTCATAGTTTTATCGTGGCAGCTGTTTTTGTTTTTTGTGCTGAATTATAAAACGGCTTTCAAACTACTGGCAATCAACATTGGTTCGTTTATTATTATTCAGGCGATCTTTTTAATATTCCTAACCGGGTATTACAACTCATCCGTTCAGCAGTTTTTGTTCGACATGATGCTCGACAACTTTTATATAATAGCTTTAATCATAGTAATTAAAGACAATATATTGCACCCTGTTTTTCGAAGAAAAACGGATAGTGTTAACTAAGGTTTTTACAACTCACAAGTAGGTTTGGATTTACCCGCCGTTCACGCCACCACAATTCGGTGGTTTTCAACCATTCAGGTCGCTGCCCTTAATCCAACCTCAACGAAAACGGTTCTACTGGTTCCAAACTCGTCCGGACTTGAAAATCCGGATGATTTACCTGAAGTAAAGCCGGTCAACGCAATTAACAACTACAGGTTAATTAATTTTAAAAATCTATTTTGAATATTAAAAAAAATATTATCTTTACACCCTGAAACATCTAAATGAAAAAATAAGAAAAATGAAAAAATTACTCACTTTATTGGTAGCCGTAACGCTGTTCACTGCTTTACCTTACCTTACAAATGCTCAAACACAATCGCCAGGAGCTAAAGATGATCCGGCCATGCAGGAAAAAGGACCCGAAAGAGATGGTCCCGGGCCTGGTGGTGGTGGTGCTCCCATCGGTGGAGGCTTGTTTATCCTTTTGGGATTAGGTGCTGCCTATGGCAGTAAAAAACTGTATAATTTAAATAAGTAGTCTTTTATTAAAAGACCACCTTATTTAG
>JALVAQ010000005.1 GCA_027011095.1 Bacteroidales bacterium | reverse complement strand
CAATTGATATTGTTGCTTTTTCAGAGCTTTCATTAATAAGTATTCTGAACCTTCCGTTATTGGGATTGGGTGCCAGTATGATTTCACTGGATTTGTGGGTTTGAGGAGCAGAAGTATAAATCGAATCGAAGCAAATAGTTAGTGGCATTCCTGTTTCGTAACGCTCTTTGGCGGGAATGGTTCCTGCGTTTAACGTGTTCGGGTAACCAATTGATGGCCATATATCGCTAATATCCCAAAAAACAGGTTGGCTTTCAAGATAATAGGAAGAGTCGGTTAAATTACCCGTACCACCCGGAATTGTAACGTTTAAAATGTTGTTTCCATATTGAAAGTGGTTGTCTCCGGTTAATACGTATTGTCCATAAAACAGGTTGAAATCAGTGGTTTCGTTTCCAACAAAATTTTGGTAGGAAGTTTCGAGTAAATCATTGTTGGTCATAATTATACCCCAACGCTCAGCCCTGTTTCTGAAAAGAGTATTGTCTGGCCCTGAAGGCCCCCAGTAGTGGTCGATAATAATATTTTGAACCACATTGCTTTCGAACAGATTGGCATAGGCATAATGGCCGTGTAACGAAAGGTCACCAGATAAGTCATGGATGGGTTCGGTTCGGTAAGGGTTACGTGAATAATTATAGGCAAAAATGTTTCCGTTGGCACCGGTTTTAACCATCATGGCGTGACGTAAATGATTAAAAACATTGTTTTCAACCAGACACTCGCTGCTGTGGTGAGCCAGCGTAACTCCATATCCGTGTGTGGCAGCTCCGTCATACTGAAAGGCATGATGAAAATAGCAACCGGTAATTATTATGGAAAGGCTTTTGGAAATATAAACATGGCTTCCAACACTGCTGTCGCTTTCAATTCCTGTTATACGACAATTGCGTGCATAGTTAAAATAGATGTTATGGCTGCCACCGTTTTCTGCCTGGTCGAGCCGCTTGATTTTAAGACAATTGATACCCACATTTATTGCCGGAATAACAGTTTTTATGGTGGGGTGTAGAATTGAATCATAGTCTATTCGTAAAGGCGATTGCAAATAAATGGTATCACCGGAAACCGAATCAATAACCATCATTTGGCCTACCGATCGGGTTGCCCACGATGCGGGAACAACATCCCAGTCGCCATTGTCCTCGCTCAGCTCAATAAAATCGCCGGACGAAAACAGAAAAGCAGAATCAGAAAAAATTTTAATGCTGTTTTTTGTAAAGCCTCCATCAAGCCATATTGCTTTACCTGTTGAGGTACCGGTAATATTGATGGCGTTCAAATTGTCTTGACCTAAATCAAACAGGAGCGTTGTTAGTGTTGAACCGGCTCCCTTTATAACAATACTGTCAGACAAGTTTATCGGGGTGTTAAACAAATAGTCGCCCGGAGGGAAGAAAATGGTGACGGCTTTTCCTTCACTTTGTTCGATGGCTTGCTCCATGGCTGACGAGTTGTCGGAAGCACCGTTGCCATCGCCTCCAAAGTCAAGAATGTTTAATTCGGTTTGAGGCTCAAAAAAGTAGTAATGTTCGTTTACTAACCTCCAATCTACCCTTCGTTCAGCAGGGATGACCTGTCCGTTAACCTTTAAAAAAGTTACAAATATTATGAATAGGTATATGATTTTCATTTTAATAAACGTTTTAACAAAAGTAATGACTATTAGTGTTATTTTTACTACATGTGAAAAATTGCATGATTTCTACCGAAAGGAATAAGGAAAATATTTAATAAGTTGTTCATTTTAAGATATTAAAACTATGAAGAAATTATTTTTGTTAAGTAGTGTTTTACTTTTGGTAATAGCCTCCTGCAAACAACAGTCGCCAAAAAGTGTTATTACCAAAAAAATTCAGTACGATGTTAATATAAAAAGTCCCGATGCCGACTGGGACTGGTGGATTCAAAATCTTGTGGGTCCCGATAGAGAAAAGCTGGTAGATATGATAATGGATGGTGCTTTGTCGGGTAAGTTTCAGGCTTACGATTATTTTAGCGATTCTATTAAACCTGACGACATCAGGTTGATGTTGGCTGACACCTTTTATCTTACCTACAAACGAAATACTCCTCCCTACGACGAATACGATACCACGGTTATAATGAAAATTACACGCGATGATATTAGGCGCATCAGATTTTTGGAGGAGTGGGATATTGACCCCGAAACCATGCAATTTTATAAAAAAGTATTTGGAATCGGTCCTGTTGCCCGTCGTATCGATTTGAATGGTGTTGAGCGTTGGCAACCCCTTTTCTGGATTTATACTGACAAGGATTTTGTGCGGGCGCTGCAAAAGGAAAAGGGGTAATTGCTGATTTGATGTACAGAAAAAGTTTTGTTTAATCCCTTTATGGTTTTAATTTGTATTAACTTTTTTTCTATCTTTGCGGCCAATTAATTTTTTAACCATTTTAAAAAAAAGGTAGGTATTTAACATGATTATTATTCCTGTTAAAGAAGGCGAAAACATCGACCGGGCATTAAAACGGTATAAACGCAAGTTTGAAAAAACGGGCAACATGCGAGAGCTTCGTGAGCGTCAGCGTTTCACAAAACCCTCCATCAAGCGTCGTGAACAAAAACTTAAAGCGATTTATGTCCAGGGCCTGCGTCAAGCCGAACAAGGTTAAGTGTTAGCGCCTTAACAAAAATTAAGGAATTTATTCCTTTGAAACTTTGAATCAATTACGTTTTTTCGTATATTTGATTCAAAGTTTCTTTTTTATAGAGTTAATGAATATCAACAACTTCATTCAATATATATCGCTGGAAAAGCAATACTCCGGCCACACTGTAAAAGCTTACACTAACGATTTAACTACGTTTTTGTACTACATTAAAAGTACGTTTGAAATTTCTGAAATTACCGAAGTAAACCGCGATGTTGTTCGTTCATGGATTGTCCGTCTTATCGAAGAGGGTAACTCCAACATTACCATAAACCGTAAATTAAGTACTTTAAAATCATATTTTAATTTTTTAATCAAATCAGGATTAATCAAAGTAAATCCGGTTAAAAACATTGTCTCCCTTAAAACTCCTTCGTACCTTCCACATTATATTACGCGTGAAAGAATGAGTTTGTACTACCAAACAAGAGAGGTGAAGGAAAATTTTGTTTCCATCCGGAACTTTTTAATCATCGATATGTTATACACCACCGGCATTAGAGAAACCGAACTGATTAATCTGACAGAAAACGACATTAATTTTAATCAAAATACCATAAAGGTTACCGGCAAGCGCAACAAGCAACGTATTATTCCGTTTTCAGAAAACGAGAAAGGATATATAATAAGGTATATGAAAATAAAAAAGGATACTTTTAAGGAGGCAAGTCCAACCTTTATAGTAACCAATAAAGGTACACGCGCTTATCCAAAGTTTATATACCGGATAGTAAGCAGTGAATTGTCATCGGTAACCGAGTCAAAAAAAAGCCCGCATATTTTAAGGCATACCTTTGCAACCCACATGCTCAACGAAGGAGCCGACCTGAACAGCATAAAAGAGATTCTGGGCCATGCAAATTTGTCGGCCACACAGGTATACACACACAACACCATTGAGCAATTAAAATCAATATATAACCATGCGCATCCCAGAGCGCAATTAAAAAAGGAGGTTTAACATGAAAGTAAACATCACGTCAGTTCATTTTAAAGCTGACAAGAAGTTGGAGGATTTTATCGAGAAGAAAGTAAGCAAACTTTCCAACACCTACGAAGGAGTACTAGGAACCAATGTTACATTGAAGCTTGATAATGCCGAGTCGAGAGAAAATAAAATAACCGAAATCAAGGTGAGTATTAAAGGGCAACACTTGTTTGCGAAAAAACAAAGCAAGACCTTTGAGGAGGCTACAGACGTTGCTGTTGAGGCACTTAAGAAACAATTAGCCAAACATAAAGAGATGATTAAAAAATAATTAAAGTTTTTTTTATTTTTTGTTTGGTTATTAAGCTTAAACTATATATTTTTGCAGACCTTTTTACGGAGAGGTCTGCTTCTTTTTTAAAAAGGGGCGCGTTCATTAAGAAAATGTCAACAAAGGCAAGTTCTGAGTAAAGGCAGAAATGCCAACATAGCTCAGTTGGTAGAGCAGCTGATTTGTAATCAGCCGGTCGGGGGTTCGAGTCCCTCTGTTGGCTCAGTTCATTTAAGTATTGAAATCCCGGGGGGATACCGAAGCGGTCAAACGGGGCAGACTGTAAATCTGTTGGCTCAGCCTTCGGAGGTTCGAATCCTCCTCCCCCCACACCTAATAAATAAGGTTAAATTGAAAAGGCTAAAGGCTAAAGTAAACAAACCGAAAAGTTATCTTACTTTAATCTTTAGCCTTTAACCTTGTTAAGCGGGAGTAGCTCATCTGGTAGAGCGACAGCCTTCCAAGCTGTAGGTGGCGGGTTCGAGTCCCGTCTCCCGCTCAGAAGAAATTAAAGCCGGGGTAGCTCAGGGGTAGAGCGCTTCCTTGGTAAGGAAGAGGTCACGAGTTCAATTCTCGTCCTCGGCTCGAAGTTAACATAGTGAAGTAAACATTATTATTTTTTAAAAACAAGTTTTG
>JALVAQ010000004.1 GCA_027011095.1 Bacteroidales bacterium | reverse complement strand
TCTTTACTTTTGCCTTTCATAACCTTTCGGTAATAGCAATACCTATGACTATAAAAAGTGAAAATGATACACTGAAAAGACGTTCAACCATACTCGATTTACTGGAAAAGCAGGGTGATATTTCAGTGGTTTTTTTAAGTAAGAAGTTTGGCGTTAGCGAAGTAACCATACGCAACGATTTAGCCAAACTGGAAGAAAAAAGCCTGTTGATTCGTACCCGTGGCGGAGCCATTAAAAAAGTCCCCATTACTTACGATTTAAGTCTTAACCAACGACTCAACAAAAACAAAAAGGAAAAGCAGAAAATTGGAAAACGCGCGCTCACTTACATAAAAGACGGTTACACCATTGTTATGGACTCGGGGTCAACTACTCTTGAAGTGGCTAAAAATCTGGGGTCTTTTAAAGACATCAAACTTATTACCAACAGTCTTCCCATTGCCAATCATGTTGCCGACTTTAAGGGGGTTGAGGTAATTATTCCGGGAGGGATTTTACGTCCCGAAATGCGTTCGCTGATTGGCCCCATGGCCGAACGCAGCCTGCTCAATTATCATTGCGACATTGCATTTCTCGCCGTTGACGGTATCGACAGTGATCAGGGAATCTATACACCGGTTATTCACGAAGCTACCTTAAGCCGTGTAATGATGCAGGTTTCAAAAAAGGTGGTGGTAGTTTGCGATTCTTCAAAGTTTTTGCGAAAGAGTTTTGTTAAAATCGCTCCCATCACCGATGTTGACATTATCATCACCGATGCCGGCATCCCAAAAGCAGAAAAAGAACATCTTGTAAAATTGCAAATAGAGCTTGTTATTGTTTAAATATTGTTGAGTTTTTATTCTATATCTGCCGGTTTATTTCCTGCGTCAACCACCTTTTTGTATTACTTTTGCCTCATCAAAGGATTATGAGATTTTTATTTAAAAAAACATGAATATAAAGTCAGTTATTTTACCGGTGTTACTGTTTGTTGCAGCCTTTTCTGTTGCACAAAACAGCCGTAAAGTGTCTTATCACCGGATGGAGGGAAACATAGGAAACGATGTGGAGGTTACGGCCAACTTTATCAGGCTATTTGACAAGGTTGAAGGAAACTATCAGTATAAGTTCAGAGAAAACGATGCTACTACCTTTTATGGAAAGATGCTGGAAGTTGAAGGAAAGGTTTTGAAAAACGACAGTCTTTACCTTAAGGAGTACGGTGCCGATGACGCTTCGTTTTTGGGAATATGGCATGATAATTCGTTTAACGGAAAATGGAAGGTGCCCGGCGATGATGACGATTACATGGAGGTGCTTCTGAAAGAGTATTATCCTCAGGGTAGCTTGCCGTTTAAGGTGTATTATCTTAGTTCGGAAGAACCGTTAGTTAAAGGCAGCAACGATTCGCCCACCGCCACGCTTGAGCTAACGTTGCTTTATCCCAAAAACAATTTTATGACGGCTGCTATTTTGGATTCGGTGAAACAAATTATTAACAATAGTTTTTTTGGCGATAATTTTACACCTGATTTGCCGGCCATCATGCTAAAAAAGTTTGAAAAGGAGTATTATCATAATTATAAAGTTTCCAATCTGGATGAGTACAACGAAATAGGCGGAGCAGCGTTTTCATGGGCATCCATTAATTCCATGTCGGTTCTTTTTAATTCTTCATACCTGCTAAGTATAGAATATCAGCGTTATGCATATAGCGGCGGAGCACACGGAATTACCAATGATGCGTATGACATCATCGATTTAAAAAGTGGTAAGGTGTTAACTTATAACGATATTTTTGTTGACAATGCTGATAGTGCCCTTTCGGCTTTGCTTACTAAAAAGATGCTTGAAAAATACAAAACAAAAGATGAAGCCGATTTAAAACAGTTGGGGTTTTGGGTCGATACTATTTCACCCAATCAAAATGTTTATGTAACCGGAAACGGAATCGGTTTTAAATACGCAAGCTACGAGATTGCCCCTTACTCCTACGGGCTACCCGAAGTGTTTTTAAGTTTTGAGGAGTGTAAAAATTTAATCAGGCCGGGAACACCTGTTTACAGGCTTAGCCAACAAAAACAACAGTAACCTGATATATGGATAGTTCGGCGCAAACCATACTAAAAGAAGCGGAAAAACTAAATGTTTGCGTGGTTATTCCTACCTACAACAATGCATCCACGGTAACTAAAGTAATTGATGATGTTCAACTGTATTGTCCTTCCGTTATTGTGGTAAACGATGGCTCTGACGATGATACTGCAAGCCGTTTGAAAAAACACGATAACATTACCGTTTTAACTTTTGAGCATAACTGCGGCAAGGGTGTTGCTTTGCGCCAAGGGCTTCGAAAAGCCGTTTCGATGGGTTTTGATTATGCCATTACCATCGACTCCGATGGACAACATTTTGCCGGCGATATTCCTCTGTTTATCAATGCAATCGAAAAAACACCGGGGTCGGTTGTTGTTGGCGCACGCAACATTCGCGCAGACGGCATGCCTGCAAAAAACACCTTCGCCAATAAGTTTTCAAATTTTTGGTATAAACTTGAAACGGGCATTTCGCTTCCCGATACGCAATCGGGTTACCGGCTTTACCCGCTTGAGCCTGTTAAAAATATGAAATTCTTTTCTTCAAAGTATGAATTTGAGGTGGAGATACTGGTCAGGCTGGCATGGAAAAATGTTCCTGTACTTTCTGTTCCCGTGCAGGTTTATTATCCTCCCGAAGAGGAGCGCATATCTCATTTCAGGCCATTGCGCGATTTTACAAGAATCAGCATTTTAAACTCCGTTTTAGTGTTAATAACGCTATTGTGGATTTGGCCGCGCGACATTGTAAACTATTTTACGGCGCACAAGCTGTCGGCTATTATTCGCGAGCAAATTACCAACCATAACGAAAGCCCTCAAAAGGCAGCCTCGGCGGTGGGATTTGGCTTGTTTATGGGAATTCTGCCGGTTTGGGGATTTCAAATGTTGCTGGCAGCCTTTATTGCGCACCTTTTAAAACTGAACAAAGCAGTGGTGTTGATAGCTTCCAACATCAGCCTCCCTCCCATGATTCCGTTTATTATTTATTTTAGTTACCGTATGGGCGGGCTGATAGTTCCGGGTCAAAATAATCTGCTTACAAGCCAGTCGCTCAATTTGTTAAAAAGCCGTGTGGTCGAAGGAGATTTCTATACAGCACTGGAACAACTGGGATTGGGATTTTGGCAATACATTGCAGGAAGCATTTTGCTCGGCCTTTTTGCCGGTATTGCCGGATGGATAATTACATGGGGGCTGTCGAAAATTTACATAAAAAAACGCGATGGAAAAAGAAATGAAAAAAGTAGTTTTTAAACTCCCTTCGGGAGAGGATATCATTGAATTTACCCTGCAAAACAGCCGTGGAATCGTTATTAAAATTTTAAACTACGGCGGTATCATCACCTCAATAGTTACACCTGATAAAGATGGCATTCCCGATGACATTGTTTTAGGATACAATACCATTGAACCTTATATGGAAAACCCTGCCTATTTTGGAGCCGTTATCGGACGGGTAACCAACCGAATAAGCAATGCTTCGTTTGTTATAGACGGAAAAACATACAACATATCAAGCAATTATGAAAAGTATGCTTTGCATGGTGGCATCAAAGGATTTGACAAAAAGCTTTGGGATGCCACTCCTTTCGGTACCGATGAAGAGCAGGGCGTTGAGCTAACCTGCCTGAGCACTGACGGTGACCAGGGATTTCCCGGCAACCTGAAAGTACGTGTAATTTACCGGTTAACCAATCAAAACGAATTTATTACGGAGTACTTTGCCACCACCGACAAGCCTACCCATGTAAACCTCACCAATCACAGCTATTTTAACCTGTCGGGGAAAAATGCAAAAAAAGTTTACAATCAGGAGGTTTTAATTTTATCTGACAAAATACTTGAAACCGATAAAAACATTTTGGCCACGGGAAACTATCTTTCCGTTGCCGGAACTCCATTCGATTTCAGAAAAATGAAACCCATTGGTAAACATATCAAAAACACTCAGGCAGGTTACGATCATTGCTACATTTTTAACAAACCCGAAAACGAGATGGCACCCGTTGCCAAGGCTTACGACCCGGAAAGTAAGCGGGTTATGGAGTTATTCACCACCTATCCCTCCATGCAGCTTTACACTGCAAATTATGTTGAGGGTATTGAGGGAAAAGCAGCAGCTCCCTATCAAAATCATGCCGCTTTTTGCATGGAAACGCAAATGCTGCCCGATGCCGCCAACAGGCCTGAGTTTCCATCAACCCTGCTTATGCCCGATGACTTCTACTCACATTCCACCATTTTGAGGTTTGGAGTGGCGGAGTAAGTAACATTCACCTAACCAGAATAAATCAAAAAGACTATTTACTTATTTACCATAAGGAATTTGGAATTTAATTTCACTTATAATGGAAGCAAATACAGAGATTCCTAAATCGGACATGTAAACAAAAGAGGCGGGAAGCGAAAATATGCTATACTTTAATGTACAATCGATATTGTTTAGTTGCCACCAATATTAAGAAAAATCCGTAATCAGACCAATTACATGAAATTTTTGTAAATTTGAACAAAAAAAAGAAAAATGATAGTAGAAAGACAAAA
>JALVAQ010000003.1 GCA_027011095.1 Bacteroidales bacterium | reverse complement strand
ATAATTAACTTACTTTTGTATGCAATATTTTGCACATTATTTAATTAACCATCTGTTAAAATGAAAAATATTTACTTTTTATTATGGATGTTTTTTCTTTCTGTTACTACGGTGGCGCAGACTACGGTGCAGGGAACAGTTTATGCAAAAAACAAACAGGAAACCCTTCCCGGCGTTACCATTGTTGTAAAAGGTACATCCACAGGAACCACCTCCGATTTGAACGGAAAATTCAGCCTGGCTGTTAATCCTGACGATACGCTTCAATTTTCTTATATCGGATACGTACCGCAAACCATACCGGTAGCAGGTAAAAGCAGCCTTGATGTTTTTATGAAGGTTGACACTAAGTTATTGGATGAAGTGGTAGTTGTGGGGTATGGTGTGCAGAAAAAAAGTGATGTTACCGGTGCGCTTGTCTCCTTAAGCGGTGAAGAGATGCAGGAGACCCATCAGCAAAATATTGCCTCTATTTTACAGGGTAGAGCAGCGGGGGTTACGGTTACTTCAAACAGTGGCGCCCCCGGACGTGATGAAGAGATAAACATCAGAGGCATCAGCTCCATCAACGGGTCACCTCCCTTGTGGGTGGTTGATGGTGTTCCCACCAGCGCAGGCGTTAATCCACAGGATATCGAAAGTATGGAAATATTAAAAGATGCTTCTGCAACCGCTATTTACGGAACTAAAGGTGCCAACGGAGTTATTCTTATCACCACCAAAAAGGGCAGCAAAGGTAAAATGAACATCAACTACGAAAACAGATTTTCGTGGAGCAGTCTTTATAAAAAACTTAACCTTACCACTGCGAGCCAATGGGCAAAACTCAGGTCGGAAGCATACAGCAACGCGGGTTTACCTGTGCCGCCGGCGTTGGAAGAGCCTTTTGGCGAAGGTACCGACTGGCAGGCCGCCATCACACGCACCGCAGCCTCCATGAATCATTATTTATCTTTTTCAGGAGGGTCGGATAAATTGAAATGGTTTTTGAGTACCAACTACAACGACCAACAGGGGATTATAAAAAAATCGGATGCACAATACACCGATATAAGGTTGAACACGAGTGCCAAAATGTATAAGTGGCTTACCGTTGGCGAAAACTTTTCGTTTTCGGGAAGCACCACCCACCTTATTAATGAGGATGATGAATGGAATGCCATTATGATGGAGGCCATTGCCATTGACCCCATTACAAAAGTGAGAAAAGAGGACGGATCGTGGGATGGTTCAAAATACAACACCATTGCAAACCCTGTTGCTCATCTCGACAGAACTAAAAACGAAAACAAAGATTTATCGCTTGGCGGAGATGCTTTTGCCAACATAACCTTTTTAAAAGATTTTGTGTTTACCTCCCGTTTTGGATATTATCAAACTTTCAGCAATGGGTACGATTGGATGCCCACCTTTTTTGTTAAAACCGGTGAAGAAAATTCCCAAACTTCGGTATCACGCGATTATTACGAAGGTAAAAACTGGGTTTCCACCAACTTTTTAACATGGCAGCATAAATACAACAATCACAATGTAAAAGTTATGGCCGGAATGGAATCGGAACGCGATTACGCTGAATGGTTCGGGGTTACTGCCACCGACCTAATCTCGGAAGCCGATCATCTTATCTTTATTGATAATGCCACCGGAAACCAGGACGCTTCGGCTTACGGTCTGGCTAGCGATGTGCGTTACGTATCCTATTTTGGCAGGTTAAACTACAATTTTTCCGAAAAATATTTTGTTACAGCCAACTTTCGCCGCCAGGGCTCGTCCATGTTTGGGCCTGATAACCGCTGGGGAAACTTTCCTTCGGTATCAGCCGGTTGGCGAATCGACCGCGAAGAATTTATGAAAAGTATTCAGATTATCAGTAATTTGAAACTCAGAGCAGGCTACGGCATGTCGGGTAACGATTTGGC
The DNA here is from genome assembly GCA_027011095.1 of Bacteroidales bacterium. Classification (GTDB taxonomy): domain Bacteria; phylum Bacteroidota; class Bacteroidia; order Bacteroidales; family F082; genus B16-G9. The sequence goes on along the minus strand of JALVAQ010000003.1, from coordinate 2,746 downwards.
TTTACAGCCTTACTCTTATTATGCAACTTCGCAATCGGGACAGCGTTACGTTATAGGAAATCAGATAGTTGATGGTGTATCCTTTCCACGTATTCCAAACAGTGAGCTGCATTGGGAAGAAAAATCATCGTTGGATATTGGTATTGACCTGGCCATGTGGGACGACCGGTTTACCTTTACAGGCGACTTTTTTGTGGATAAAACAGGTCAAATGCTGTACGACCCCGATTTACCCGGACATGTAGGTACCCAGCAGATGCCTTTTACCAATGTGGCTTCCATGCAAAATACCGGGTTCGAGTTTATTGTTGGCTATAAAAATAATTTCAAAAAATTAAAATACAATTTCAAGTTCAACTTTTCTCATGTTAAAAACGAAGTGTTGGATTTGGGAAGTGCTTCATACATTCCTGCAGTTACCTTTATGCAACTGGGTTATATTTCACGCACCGAAGTGGGGCATCCCATGGCATCATTTTACGGATATGTTACCGATGGCCTTTTCCAGAATCAGGAAGAGGTTGATGCCTATGTTGACCCCAATGGAAATCCCATTCAACCCAATGCCGCCCCGGGCGATATTCGTTATAAAGCTGACAAAGACGGAAAACTTATCACCGATTTTATCGGAAGCCCTTTTCCTGATTTTACAGCCGGATTGAACATGAACTTTAATTACAAGGGATTTTCTCTTCTCCTTTTCTTTTATGGTGTTTATGGCAACGAAATTTTTAATGCAACCAAATTTTACAACTTCAACTCCAGTGTTCGTTACAATGTTGATGCCTCATTAATGGGCAGATGGCTTCTGGAAGGGGATACCGACGACCCCAATATGGCACGGTTAAACCTGAATGATGCCAATAACAGTCTGCGTTCCGACCGTTTTGTGGAAGATGGTTCTTATCTCAGATTAAAAAATGTTCAACTTGAATATGAGCTGCCTGAAAAGTTGTTTAAAAACATCGACCTTTCATCGTTAAAAGTTTTTGTTGGCGCCGATAATGCCTTTACGCTGACCCATTATTCAGGCTTTGACCCTGAAGTGGGGATTGGTTATAACAACAATCCGCTCGACCGTGGCATCGACCGCGCAAGATATCCAAGCCCGCGCACCATTTATGTTGGATTAAACCTTAGATTTTAAAAATGAAAGCCATGAAAAAAAGAAATATTTATCTGCTACCCATAGCAGCCGTTTTGCTAATGTTTACAAGCAGCTGCAAAAAAGAGTTTCTCGATGTAAAACCGCCCACGCAGGTGATGGAAGATTTTTTTACCAGCGAAGCCAATGCCAAATTGGCCATAACCGGCTGTTACGATGTGATGGGCTGGGATGGAAACCATAATACCATTCCGTTTTTCTTTGGCGACATTATTGGTCGCGACGGTTGGAAAGGGGGTGATGTAGGAGGTGATCAGGACTGGATGAATAACCTGATAAACTTTACCTATACACCTGACAATTATATGCTTAACACTGCATGGAAGAATTATTACATTGCCATAAACCGCTGTAATACTGCCATTGAGAATATTGATAAAATGTCGTCGGATATGATTTCGGATGATTCGAAAGCCAACCTTATTGCGCAGGCACGTTTTGTGAGAGGCTATTTTTATTTTGAGTTGGTTAAAACCTGGGGAAAAGTGCCCTTGGTCGACCATGTGTTAAGCCCGAGTGAGTACCAGCAGCCTTTGGCAGACGAAGAAGCAATATGGCAGTTTATTGAGGACGACTTTAAAGCTGCCGCCGAGGTGTTGCCTACACGCATGCAACAAGACCCTGCCGACATTGGCCGCGCAACCAAAGGAGCTGCGCAGGCATTCCTTGCAAAAGCATACATCTATCAAAAAAAATGGTCGGAAGCTTTGGATATTACCAATCAGATTATTGCCAGCGACAATTACAGCTTGCTTGACAATTATGCCGATGTTTTTAAAATGGAAAACGAAAACAACGATGAAATTGTCTTTTCCATTCAGTTTAAAGAAACCGGCAATGGCGATTATGGTGATGAAAACGAAGGCACCATGCTTTGTGTTTACATGGAAGTCCGTAACCATCCGTTTGCAGGCATTGGCGGCTGGGGATTCAATTGTCCCACACAGGAACTTGCCGATCAGTACGAACCCGGCGATCCCCGTTTTGAAGCCACTTTTATTCACGATGGAGAGACCCTATGGGAAGGAACCTCCGACGAGTCAACCTTCGATTGCACTTTTCCCACCAACATCGACCATTATGGAAATCAAAAATATGCTTTACCTGCATCGCAACAGCCTGCCGATTTCTCTGATGCTTCAAAAAATTGGATATTAATCCGTTATGCAGAAGTGTTGCTATGGAATGCCGAAGCTGCTTTTTATACCGGCGGTGATTGGGAAAAACCCCTGCAGCAGGTTCGCGACAGGGTAGGATTGGGGCCTACACCCTACTCCGGAATTGACGCCATTTATCACGAGCGACGGGTAGAGCTTGCAATGGAAGGCCAACGTTTTTGGGATATTGTCCGCCAGGGACGAGGCGAAGAAATATTGGGAAAATACGGTTATGTGGAAGGCATAAACAACCATTTTCCCATCGCTCAGGATCAGCTTGACCTGAGTAACATTTGGTAAAAAATAAATAACCTTAACAAATATTGAATTAATTAACAACCTTAAAATCAAATTATGATGAAAAAGTTTCTATTGGGATTCATCGCCCTTACAGTACTTTCGTTTAGTGCCTGTAAAAAGGATG
>JALVAQ010000002.1 GCA_027011095.1 Bacteroidales bacterium | reverse complement strand
GATGACTTTTATCTGCATCATGTGTTGCACTCGCTGGCCATTGCAAAGGTAACGCCATTTAAGGATTTTACCGAAATTATGGATGCTGGTACCGGCGGTGGCTTTCCTGGTATTCCGTTGGCCATTTTTTTTCCCAAAGCAAAGTTTTATCTGGTTGACAGCATCGGCAAAAAAATAAAAGTTGTTAAGGAAGTGGCGGGTGAGTTGGGTTTAGATAATGTGGAAGCAGAACAACTGCGAATGGAACAGGTTGACCGTACCTTCGATTTTATTGTAAGCAGGGCTGTAACCGATCTGGAAAAATTCACCCGTTGGACATTTTATAAAATACATAAACAGTCGTTCAACAAAGTTAAAAATGGCATCCTCTATTTAAAAGGTGGCGATATTTCGGATGAACTAAAAAGGGTTAGAAATTTAAAAAAGGTACATGCGAAGACTTACCCCGTATCCGCTTTTTTCAGCGAACCGTTTTTTGAAACCAAAGAGGTGGTTCATGTTTTTAAATGATGATATTGAGATTTTTTTTTTTCGGTTTGTTAGTAAGAATCAGTCTATTTTTAAGTTATAAGTAGGTAAGCATGAAATAAATTTCTATTTTCGTGCGTTTTTCAGAATCTTTTATTTATCAAAACAATATTATTATGACAGAAAAAATACAACAATCTTTAAGGGAATCAACCGCCATGCGTTGGACAGCGCTGGTTTTGGCCTCACTGTCGATTTTTGGAGCATACTATTTTAATTATGCCCTCTCTTCCATTAAACCTATGCTGGAAAGCATTTTAGGTTGGAATAGTGAAGACTTTGGAACCTATACATCGGCTTATGCCTGGTTTAATGTTTTCCTCTTTATGCTTATTTTTAGTGGGTTTATTCTCGATAAGCTTGGGGTTAGAAAAACAGGGCTTGGTGCTACCATCGTTATGTTTTTGGGTACTGCCCTAAACTATTGGGCTGTTAAACACCAGTTTTCAGCTGATGCTGTGGTTCATCTTCCTATTTTAGGTGATATGAAAGCTCAGGTTTGGTGGTCATCGCTGGGTTTTGCTGTTTTTGGAGTGGGAACCGAAGCCATTGGAATTACCATTTCGAAAGCCGTTGTGCGATGGTTTAAAGGAAAAGAGATGGCGCTTGCCATGGGTATGCAGATGGCCATTGCACGTTTGGGAACAGCATTGGCAATTGGTATTTCAATCCCATTAGCTCTTAAGTTTTCTGTTACGGCGCCAATCTTGTTTGCTCTTATTGTAATGCTGTTGGGTGTGGTTTCGTTTATTATGTTTTCTATTTTGGATATTAAACTTGATAAATCTGAGAATACAGCTGATGAGGTTGTAAATCCCGATGACGAATTTAAAGTAAAAGATATCCTCTTTATTATTGGTAATCTTGGCTTCTGGTATATTGCCATTCTTTGTGTGCTGTTTTATTCTGCAGTTTTCCCGTTTTTGTTTTATGCCAACGACCTGATGGTTAACAAATATAATGTTGATCCAAGTCTGGCAGGAACCATTACCATGCTGCTGCCTTTCGGAACCATTATCTTGACACCGATTTTTGGTGGTATTTATGATAAACTGGGAAAGGGTGCTACCATTATGATTATAGGTTCATTGATTTTAATCCTTGTTCACGGTATTCTTGCTATTCCATCTCTTAACTTATGGTGGATTGCTGCCATTATGGTTATTGTTCTTGGTATTGCATTTTCGCTGGTTCCTTCAGCCATGTGGCCTTCCGTTCCAAAAATTATTCCTGAAAAGCAGCTTGGTACTGCCTATGCCGTTATTTTCTGGATTCAGAATATTGGCCTTATGCTGGTTCCTTTGATGCTGGGTATCGTATTGAATAATACCAATCCGGATGTGGCTCCCAATAAGAAAGTGGTAAAAGCAGGAATTGAAAAAGCTGTTAATGAAACATTGGGTTCAGCTTCGCTTTCTGCCAAAGAGTTAACCAAAATTATAGATAAGGCTTCAGGAGCTGCTGTTGACTCGGTTGTTCAATACAGTAGATATGTTCCAATAGAAGAAGCTAACATTGATGTAAAAAATGTTGAAAATAATATTTATACCGATGTGGCTGCTAAACTGAAAAATGTTACCGTCCCCTCTGATAAAAAGGAAGCGGTAAAACAGGTTTCCAATGTGGCTAAAGATGCAGCATATCAGGTTATTATTAAAGAAAAACTTAATCTGCGTTACGATTATTTTTATGATATGTTGATTTTTGTAGGTCTTTCAATTTCATCGTTATTGTTTGCTTTCCTCCTAAAAATAGAAGACAAACGAAAGGGATATGGATTGGAATTGCCAAACATTGAAAAGTAGTTTTTAGAAATTTTAAGAAAAGGGTGGCTATATGCTACCCTTTTTTATTTTTAGCCGTCCTATTTTTTTGTAATTTCGGCATCTTGTAAAAAACAAATGAGCGCAGTATAAAAAGGTATTTTTTTGGCAACGTAGTTCTGTTCCGTTTCAATAGCTATCGGAATCGGAATTGACAACAAAGAACCTTTTTAGACCAGACTCGCAAATTAATAACCTTTAAATAATTAGAGTAATGAGTAAAGAAATTCTTAATCTTGAACCCAATGCACTTTGGAAACACTTTTATAGTCTTACACAAATTCCCCGTCCTTCTAAAAAAGAAGCACAGGTTATTGAATTTATGAAAAAATTTGGTGAAGACCTTGGCCTTGAAACCATCGTTGACGAAGTGGGTAATGTAATCATTCGCAAACCTGCCACTGAGGGAATGGAAGACCGCAAAGGGATTATCCTTCAGGGACACCTTGACATGGTTCCTCAAAAAAATGCTGATACCGACCATGATTTTGAAAAAGACCCTATTGATGCCTATGTTGATGGCGAATGGGTTACGGCAAGAGGTACTACTTTGGGTGCCGACAACGGAATGGGTGTTGCTGCTTCCATGGCAGTACTCGAAGCCACCGATATTGCACACGGGCCTGTTGAAGCACTGTTTACCATCGACGAAGAAACCGGAATGACCGGTGCCGAAAACCTGAAGCCTGGTTTACTACAAGGTGATATTTTACTGAACCTCGACTCGGAAGACGAAGGTGAACTTTATATTGGTTGTGCCGGTGGTGTTGATACTACAGCGTTAATGGATTATACCGAAGAGGATGTGCCTGAAAACATGACCGCCTTTAAGGTTACTGTTAAAGGGTTAAAAGGTGGCCACTCCGGTCTTGATATTAATTTGGGACGTGGTAATGCCAACAAAATTATGAACGCCCTGCTGGTTACCGCTTCCGAAAAATTTGGATTAAGATTGTCAGAGCTTGAAGGAGGTAGTTTGCGCAATGCCATTCCTCGTGAGTCGTTTGCCACCGTATTGGTTCCGGCTGATAAAGTAGAAGATTTTAAAAAGTTTGTGGATGAATTTACGGCTATCGCCAAAGATGAGTTTGCCGATGCTGACCCGGGGCTGGAAATCGTTGTTGAAGAAACCGAGACTCCTGCAAAAGTGATGGATGCTGAATCGCAGGCAAAACTGTTTAAAGCACTTGCCGAAGCTCCCAATGGTGTTATTGCCATGAGTGAATCGGTGGAGGGTATCGTTGAAACCTCAACCAATCTAGCCATTGTTAAGGTAAAAGATGGTAAAATTAGTGTGGCATCGTTGCAACGTAGTTTGGTTGACAGCGACCGTGATAAAATTGGCGAGCAGATGAAGAAGGTTTTCCTTGACAATGGTTTTAATGCCACCAACGAAGGAGCTTACCCCGGCTGGAAACCAAATCCCGACTCGGTTGTGCTTAAGGAGATGAAAGAAATTTACAACAACAAGTATGGTAAAGTACCTGAGGTAAAAGTTATTCATGCAGGCCTTGAGTGTGGTTTGCTTGGTTCAACTTACACCAACTGGGATATGATTTCGTTTGGCCCGACCATTCGCTTTCCCCACTCTCCCGACGAAAAGGTAAATGTTGCTACCGTACAAAAATTTTGGGACTTCCTGGTGGAGACCTTAAAACATGCTCCTAAGAAATAATTTCTAAACTTTGGAAAAGTTATCTGCTTCGACAGGCAACTTTTCCAAAGTTAGCAAAGTTGAATTATTTTTAAACAGGTTTTTGTTTATTTCAAAAAATAGGCTACTTTTGCACTCCCAAAAAATTGAAGAACAATGAAACGTACATTTCAACCATCAGTAAGAAAAAGAAAGAATAAACACGGATTTCGCGAAAGAATGTCTTCCGTTAATGGCCGTAAAGTTGTAAAAGCCAGACGTGCTAAAGGAAGAAAGAAACTTACCGTTTCTGACGAACGCAAATAATCTGACGGTTATTCGCTTTATTTCGTAACTGAATTAAAGATCTATTTAAGGAGGTGTGCATTCCGCACCTCCTTTTTTTGTTGGTAGTGGTCAGGGTCAACGCAAAAATCAATAAATTAGCAAACTTTTATGAATGCCTCCTGTTGGGTATATGTTTTAACATTTGATAAATGGAAGTTTTATTAAAAATTATACTGTTTTTCTTTGTGTTGAGTTTGCTGGCAAGGCTCTTTTTTCGATATATCCTGCCCTGGTGGCTTAAGAGGTTTGTTGATAAGCAGCAGCAGAAGTTTAATCAGCAGTATAACAATCAAAACCCTCGGAATGAGGGAGAAACCTACATTCGTAAAGAGCCT
>JALVAQ010000001.1 GCA_027011095.1 Bacteroidales bacterium | reverse complement strand
TCATATAATCTAGATTTTTCTTCAAGTTGATTAATAATAGCTTGCAGTTTATCTTCATCAAATTTACTTTTTGCCATAGTTATTTTCCTTTAAGTGCTTTATTATACTTTTTCCTATAATTTCCCCGAGTTTTGGTGGAACAGCATTACCAATATGTTTTGATGTTTTGCCAAATTTAAGTTCTTCAATATTTTTTGCAAATTTATAGTCTTCTGGAAAGCTTTGCAAAATAGCTGCTTCTCGCAAAGAAATAGCTCTGTCTTGTTCCGGATGTCCAAAACGCCCATTACCAATTCCTGTACAAAAAGTTGTCATTGTTGGTGAAGGCTCATCCCACCTCATTCGACCATAAACACTAACATAAGTTTTCCCCTTTTCAGAGGTATGACAAGCCAATTTTAGTTTATCATCCCAATCTTTTTTCCAACTTCCACCAGGCTTTGATTGTTTTATTCTTTTAAGATTCTTATCAGACAACTTAGAAGCTTTATGTATAAAATCATTTTGTGAACTTTCGCCAGAATTAATCTTGTCTAAGTGACCAATGGCATCTTTAACTGTTACATAGTTGTCAGGTTTATGAGTTGGCGGTAATATTTCAATTTTACCTAATTTTGATGCTAATAATACTAATCTTTTCCTTTTTTGAGGTATTCCATAGTCTGGAGAATAAATAACTTTATACCAAACATAGTAACCTATTTTTTTTAAATTGTCCACAAAATCATAAAAAACGGGTGCTTCTTTAAAATTTAATAACGTTGGTACATTTTCCATTGAAACTACAACAGGATTAGACTCTTTTACTAATCTAGCAAATTCGTATAATAGTTGCCACCGTTCATCTTTATTCTTATCTCTTTTATAAGTATACGATGAAAATGGTTGACAAGGGGCACATCCCACTAATATTTTGGTCTCTCCTTTACCATATAAAGAATTTAATTCTTTCCCCGATATTGTTTGAATATCTTTATTTATGAACTTAGCATTACAATTTGTTTCAAATGTGTATCGGCAAGATTCATCAATATCTATACCCGCATTTACTGAAATGCCAGCTTTTTCTAATCCGTAAGAAAGCCCGCCAATTCCACAGAAAAGATCAATTGCTGATATCTTTTTACTCGTCATCATAACTTACAAAGATACCTTATTTTTTCTTTATTCAGAGCACTTTATTTATTTTTTCAATTTTTAGTCAACATGTTTCAGGAATGTACAATTCCTTTGATTGGTGCCAACTACCCTATAACCACATTACACTGTACCTTACTAAAGTGAAAACTCCCATTAATCCTTAGTTCCGGTACTTTCCGGTTCGGCAATGATGGTCTTTCCAATTTGTTTTTGCGTAGGTATATCGTTTTTATAGGTTGAGGGAATAAGAATGTTTATTCCCACATGAACTCCGGCATATTTTTGGGCGGTAGGATAAATAAAAGCGGCAACATTGTCGGTAACAAAATATATTTGAAAAGGTTTAAAGGTAAAATAAAAACCCAGCCCCAGATTTAGAGGCGCATATTTCAGGTAACTGTAATTGAGTTTTACGGCAAACTTTTCGGAGGGGGCAAAAGTGTAACCAACCGAAAGTGCATATTCAAACGACTCTTCCAAAAAGCGCCCTGCAAAAAGCAAATTAAACCTGTTTTTTTTGTTTAAAGTATTATACTGTCCGTTGACGAACACTTTGGTTCGCAAGGCTGTTGTATAAATATTTTTACTCTCCTTAATGTGCAACAAACTGCTGAGACTGTCGAGATAAACCTGCCCGGGGCTGCTTTCATTATCGGTTGTAAAATCGTATTCCACACCTGAAAAATTAACCTCATCCGCTCCGCTGTTGTATGTTTCAGGATTTCCATACCAATATATTTTTCCAAAATCGGTTACCGATGCCTGCACCGTAAACTGATCACCAATTCGTGCATTAATGCCTACGTCCAGCGAAAAGCCGATGTTATTAAAAGCCAGAAAATAATCAACCGGAGAAAAATTTACGCTGTCAGATAAAAACTGTGAAAAACCGGAAGTATGCACCTGAAAATCCGTTTTTGCAATCAGCTCGTAACCTGTTTGCTGGCTGGTACGTGTTAACAAAGCCAACTGCGGTGTTTGGGTGGCAATGTTCGAAAGTCCCTGTAAAAAATTAACCCGCACCCCCATATCAATTCTGTAGGCAACCGGAAAGGAAAGTCCAAGGTAATAATTGTTTAGATGCTCCTGATAAACACCGCTTCCCGTAAGGTTAAACTGCTGATTGATATAGTCGGCGTTGCCCTGCCAAACAAACTTTAACAGGTCGGTGGTATAATAAACCCTTGAGGTAAGCCTGTTCCGGATTCCCATTGACAAAAATGTTCTATCGATTTTAAACCCGAGCATCAGCAGGTCAACGGCAATGTTTTCACTAAAATAGTTGATGTCGGTTTTGCTGCCGATGGGTCTTGTAAGATCCAGATGCAATGAATCGTCAGCCGGTTTTTCAACAAAAATATCATCGAACGAAAAAGAGGTGTTATAGGCACCTGCCGACACAGACGACATTCCGGGAAGCCCGATAACCAGCGATGCATGTGGCCTGAAAGCCGGATTTTGTACCGATGCCTGCGGGATACCTCGCAATCCATATTCGGTTAACCCCGACTGTGCCAAAGTAACTGCCGGCAAGCTTGCTATCAGCCATAAAATAACCGTTGCTATGGCTTTTAACTTTTTCATGGCTGCAATTTTGCTTGAAACGAAATAGCCAACGACAACTTGTAGTCGGAATAAAGGCCCACAGGTATAGAGCCCCCTTCAGCCGTAACTGTTTTTGCCGACAACATCAACGAATTGGCACGCGACATATTTTGAATAAAAGACTTACTAAAGATTGTGTTAACCTCCGACTCCCTGCTTGTTACCACCTTTCCTTCGGCGTCCACAACAGCTGACTCGATAATCCCGAAATCAACGCGGTCGATTATTTCACCGGTAACCGAATCGGGCACAAGAAGGCTGATTGACAAGTCAAAAGGAAGCCCGTTGTCAACATTCAAATAAAGCGCTCCGCTGCCAACCGGAATATCCACCTCTCCCGACAAAAAGCTAACGGTATCGGTAAACACCAGCGATGAAGTGCTAAACACAAGCGGAACCCTTATTTCGGAACCTGCTGTTAATGAAGAGGTGCTTGTAAAGAAGTTGGCTGTATCGTTGTTCCAATTGGTTATATAATCGCCGGAAAATATCATCATATCAGGCCGCTGAGCCAAAAAGTCAACAATATTGGAGTTGCTTTTATCAAAAATTAATGAGTCGGTTACCTCCCCGCCCTGGGTTGCAGGATAATTAAAAACCACCGAATCAATACCCAAATCAACATTACCGCCGGTTTCGGGATTAACCCCGTAAAAGTTGGTATGCGCCATTAACGGAATGCCAAAACTATTTTGATAAAACAGCTTTAACACGGGATCGTCAAAAACAATTTGGCCTGCAATGTTATCAAAGAAACTTAAATCCAATTGAATGGTATCCTGCTCAACGGGATAAATATTGTTTCCCAAGTTACCCTTCACCGATGCGGCAACCATCTCTTTTGCAGCAAAGGTTGCCAGCACTTTATCCGATGAGTCGAAGGCAACCATGTTTTGGGTTGGCTCCACCACCAGCTCAAGATAAATGGGCATACGGTTATAGGGATGTGCCGAATCCTGTGTCAGGTCAACACGCATATTGGCCAAACTCCAGCTGTTTTCGTAAAAGCTGTTGGCAGGCAAATCAAAATTGTTTTCGGGCACCTCACCATCCACATCAGCCGAAGAAAGCTGCAACAAAATATTTAATGTAAGATTTAAATTGCTTTGCATATTATATTGCAATTCACCACCCGAAAACAATATTTCCGATAATTTTTTATCGCCAAAGTCCAAATCCACCCATTCGTGAGTGGAGTAAATTATTTGGTTTTCAATTTTTGCAAAGCCGCTAACCACGTGCATCTCTTTGACATTCATCTGCATGGCAAGCCCTTTTGAGAGGTCGATTAAAACACTGTCGGGGTAACTTCCGGCCGATTCAACCGAATTAATCACGTACGAAAAAGTATTCGACAATGTTTTCCCCTTTAAAAACAGGGTGTCGTGCATTACCTCACCGGAATTCAATTCATTCATAGTTACCGTCTTCAGCACCACATTATTAACCACATCCACAATATCAAAACTGATGTTGGTAAGGGTTACCGGAAGTTCGTTGGTGGTTACTATATCGAAAAAACCATCTGAAAAGGTAAGGGTTTCGTATTGTTCAAGCGGAGGGATGTCAACGGTAACTGGCGACTGCAGCTGAAAAAAGGGAAAAACAGTAACATTACCATCGTGAGCTGCAAGGCTGTCGGCTACAGACGAATCGAGGTATGGCAGCAAATCGTTAAGGGTAACGGCAGCATCCTGGCTGATATCCGCTATCATTAAATCGCCCAGCGAGAATTGATAAAAACTTGTTACTGTATCAGGAATTTCAAGCAGGCTGTCGGCAGAAATATTCAATATTGAATCGCGCTGATAATAAAAGACCATCAAACTGTCATCACCCGTTTGTAACGATGAATCCACACCCATCAGGTTTCGAAGGGTTAACTCTGTTTGAATAAACGGAGCCACAATATTCGGATTCCAGT